>JAHDBT010000029.1 GCA_020630215.1 Bacteroidota bacterium | reverse complement strand
GGAAAAAAAGACAAGGCTTGGGTCATCAAGAACTTAGGTTTTGAGTCACTAGTAACGTTCTACAGGTGTATAACTAGCACTTGGCGTTTTAGCAGCACCTACAATTTCTTTAAAAGGATATTTACTTTGCCAAATATGCCCTTGTCGATCTACGGCATAAGTGATTCTAGGATTATCAATGGCAATCATATAGCTAAATTCGCCCTCTCGTCCTTTAGGTGGAGTTTGTTTTTTGCCTACAACAGCTTGGTTTCCCGATAAATCCATGCCTCTAATTTCGCCATTAGGCATTACAAAGTAGGTTGCATGGTTATCGTGAAAAGTACATTTATAGCTGTAACCTCTTGGCTCGTTAGCATTAAGCGTACTACTAGGCGTAACTACCTGTTGCGGAGCAATAGTAGTTGGCGTAGTAATAGGGCTTTCCTTATAATAAGTTTGAGCTTGCAAACTTGTACTAACACTCCATAAAGCACAGCAAGTTAGCGCAATTAAAATTATATTTTTCATTAACATTAAGTTTTGGTAAAAAAATTTAGTTTTATGAAAAGTAAAAATAAGTCTTTATTTGTAACTCCTCAAATCTAATTTACAATAAAATTAAAATAAAGCATGAAACAAACGACATTAATAGTTGTTTTTGGCCCGCCTGCAACTGGCAAAACTCATTTAGCACAATTACTTGCACAAAAGTATCAACTTCCTTTATTTACTAAAGATCAGTTTAAGGAGTTGATGTACGAGCAAATTACGCCTATAGATTTGAGCTTATCCAATAAGATGGGTAAAATAAGTTTCGATTGCCTTAATATTATTACTAACGAATTATTGAGTAAAAAAGTGAGTCTAATAGTAGAAGGAAATTTTAGTCCGCCTATCTACACGCAGTTCCTAGCAAAAATGAAAGCACAATACTCCTTTCAGCTCCTACAAATAAGGATGCAATGTGATGGCAATGTATTGTTGGAACGGTTTATTGAAAGAGAAAAATCGGGCAAAAGGCACAAGGGACATCAAGGGCTGAAATATTTGGCTTCCTTACGGCCAAGATTATTAGCTGGCAAAAGCGCATTTTTAAAAATTTCTTCTAGTGTTATTACCATAAACACCAGCAATTTAGCACAAATAGATTATACCCCCGCATATACTTTACTAGACGCTTATTTGTTGACAAATAGTGAATGAACTACTTTAAGACCTAAAGTATTAGCTGCTGACAATCAGCCTTTTACTAGAAGAAAGCATTTTGGTTTTGCCAGTTAATTGTCAGCAGGCATACTGCCCCTCTGTTATTTTTTATGTGCGAAAACTATTTTTTTTCAGAAAAAAGTTTTATTTTAAAGCTTGGTAATAAAGCTAGAACAGCGTTGTTATTAGTTAGGTAAATAAACCTGTTAGCTATTATTGATTGAAAATCCCTTGTATTATGTCTACAGAAAAAAATACCAAAAAAATTAACAAGTACCTTGAAAATCAACTTCAAGATACGGAAGCACGTGAATTTAAGGTGCAAATATTGCGTGATGCCGAATTGCTAGAAAAAGTTTTTCTTCAAAAGTTAAATAAAAAGGTAGAAGAAAAAGCAGAGGAAGAATCGGAATTAGCACCTAATGAGGAGGAAGCTGACGAAGAAGGCGAGCCAGAAAAAGAGGACGAGGAGACTAGTGACGAGGAGGAATGACTCGCTTTGACTAGCACATGCTTGCACACAACCTTTTGACTATTGCGTGCAAAGTACCATTGTTTAAAATAATAAAATAAAGGTGCAGTTTGTAAAAACTGTGCCTTTTGTTTTGCACAAAAAAGAACTTTGTAGTGCTAGGTTTTTACCTGTTTAAGGTTAAATACTTCGGCTTCGCTCCCTAACCGTTTTTTTAGTTAAAGGTTATATTGCTTCGGTTTTACGATAGTGTTGCCAGCATGGAACTTCAAACATTTAACGAGAAACCTTAAACAAAAACTCCAAATTTTCACAAAATCCAATGTGGTTGAATATAATTACGTTAGGCTAAAAGCTCAACATTGCTTACTTTTGCAACTTATGAATAATGAACCAAAATTAACCCAACTTTTAGAACTAGAACAAATTGAAGCCAATATTTTTAGAGGCGATAGCAGAGATATTGGCAGCCTGCATGTTTTTGGCGGTCAAGTACTAGGGCAAGCCTTAAATGCTGCAAGCCGAACGGTAAGCGAGGATAAATTTACCCACTCTATGCACGCTTACTTTATTTTGCCAGGCAATATGGAAATCCCTATTATTTACGAGGTAGATAGAATTAGGGATGGCGGCAGTTTTACAACTCGTAGGGTAGTTGCCATACAAAACGGGAAAGCTATTTTTAACATGTCGGCATCTTTCCAAAAAGAGGAAGACGGAATTAAACACCAAGACGATATGCCTACGGTAGCAGCTCCTGATAAATTGGTAACGATGGAATCGGTGCGGAAACAGGTGATGCAATTTGTACCCGAAAAGTTTAAGCGTTATTTAAAACCCAACTGGCCCATTGAAGTACGTTTGGTAGATGATGAAAACCCATTTTTACCCACTCAAAAAGCCCCCAACAAACAAATCTGGTTTAGAGCCATCGAAACCCTTCCTAATAACCCCGAACTACATAAATGCGTATTGGCCTATGCTTCCGATTTTAACCTATTAACTACCGCTATGCTGCCTCATAATATTTCTTTTGGTACGCACAATTTGCAAGTAGCCAGCCTCGACCATGCCATTTGGTTTCACCGCCCTTTTAATGCCAACGAATGGTTGTTTTACGATTTACACAGCCCTAGCGCATCCAACGCCCGTGGTTTTTGTTTAGGCAGTATTTACAATCAGCAAGGTTTACTAGTAGCCTCCGTAGCGCAAGAAGGGCTTATTAGAATTAGAACTTAGGCAAATGCCCAAAAATCACTATATTTGCAAGCGCATTAATTAAACGAAAGCATCCTTAATGCAAATTGCTACGTTTTCTAAAGAAAAAAATACACATCTTGAAATCAAAAAAATCTATTGCTTTATTTATTATATTTTTTGTACTACTAATCGATCAAGTAATAAAAGTATGGATTAAAACCAACATGTACCTAGGGCAAGATATACCTGTTTTTAGTTGGTTCATCATTCACTTTGTAGAAAACAAAGGGATGGCTTTTGGTATGGAACTAGGAGGCGAGTATGGCAAGTTAATTTTAAGTTTGTTTAGAATTGTGGCGGTAACGGTTATTGCTTACTTTTTAGCTAAATTAATTAAAGACAAAAGGGCAACTACTGGATTAATTGCTTGTATTGCCCTCATTTTTGCAGGAGCTGTTGGTAATATTATAGATAGTACTATTTATGGACTAATCTTTTCGGCAAGCGGATTTAAACAAGTTGCCCAATTTATGCCCGAAGGAGGAGGATATGCCTCTATTTTTCATGGACGAGTAGTAGACATGCTGTATTTTCCATTATTGCGAGGCTATTACCCTGAATGGATGCCGTGGGTAGGAGGCGATTATTTTGAGTTTTTCCGCCCCGTTTTTAACATTGCCGATTCCGCCATTTCCTTTGGCGTGTTTTTTATCATTCTTTTTCAACGTCGCTTTTTTAAGCATTTTGACGAAGAGGAAACGCCTTCAACCAATGAAACTCCTCCTGCAACCGATCCGAAAGTACTAGATAATTTTGATGCAGATACTAATGCAACGGCTAATGGTACAAGCACCAAAATACTAGATAACAACTATACTAATCAGCCCGATACAGATGCCTTCTCGGATGGTTCGGTTACCAAACCCATCACCGATTTAGATTTACCAATAGACGAGGATAAGACCTAGAAAAGAAATAAGGAAAATCAAAGCTAAGAATTCACTGGTTACTGAGCGTAGTTGAAGTATTAAGTGAACGGACTTAAATGTAATGAAAGTCATCATTCTTTACATTTTTTCGACTACGTTCAGTAACCGAAAAGAGGAATTGAAGCGGCAAATCGGTTCAATCCTGAACAGTAAGTTTTTTAACTACTCATTCTATTCTCCTTTCTTTTTTTCCACAACCGCCATTTTAAAGGCAAATAAAAATAAACCTGTACCCAATTTATGTAACAGGTAAATAGAAAGGCATACCAATATTTATAGGGTAGCCATTTTATTTTTTGTGCTAAATGGAGCTTGTTTGTAGGCATATAGCCCATCCTTTTAGCGGTATCTCCACAAATCCAATCTGCCAAATACACCTCAAAATTAGAGAGTTGTTGTTGCCATTTTCCTAGTACTTTTTTACTAGGCGGACTTTGCAAATTACCATGCATTGCCCTAAACTGTGCTGCTTCTTGCTCGCTTAATGCTGCTTGGGTTTGCTGGTAATGGGTTTGGTTATTTTTATAATATTGCAACATCTCTTCCTTAAATACAATGCCCCAAAAAGTACAAATGTTTTTCACCACCTTTTCGGTATTCGTAATCAAATCCTCAAAATAAACGAGCTTAATTTTTTGTGGATATTTTTTTTGTAATTGCAAAATGCGTTCGTTGTAATACTTCCATTTGGCAGCGGTAAATCCGACTTTAACAATGGGATCTATTTGGTGTTTTAGGCGAGAAGCAATGTTGGCTCTGTAATCCCGTATTAGCGCAACAAATTTTGCATTCGGGTCTTGTGCTATCCAGTTTTCTACAAATAAGGTGTATAGAGGATTTTTGTCGATAATAAATTGAATGTCGGTTTTAGTAGCTGCCATAAAATAATGTAGGTACACCATTTTACACAGACTTAAAAAATGGGTGTTTGGTAAAAGCGTTCTAAGTTGCTGGTACAGTTCAGATTTATCAATGCCCCATATTCGCAAATCGGTTGCATCAATTTCTTTTATTTGCCAAAGGTGTTTAAAAAACAAGTCCAAATCTTCGTTAGAAATAGTGGGCAAATCCTTAAAGTACTGCCAATAATGCAACATAAATCGAGCCTCCTGCGTAGCCAATACTTGTGGATGAGCATTTAAAATATGGCTCAACAAAGTCGTCCCCGACCGTTCAATGCCGATGATATAATGAAACGGTATGTTGTTGATTTTTTTTACTGTATAAGGCTGCATTGAACGAAGATAGGATTTTTTTAAATAACCAATTATCAAACTTTTTGAATGACCAGTTACTAAAGCGCAATCAGGTATCGCCTCCTAGATTTAAAGACGTATTTTGTTGTTAGTTGGTAGAGAAAATTCATGAATTTTCTCTACGACCTGCAATAGAACATCAGCAGAAAAAAGGCTTACTATTAGCAGATAAAATACTCCTAAAACAAACTAGACAAACGCCAACTTTAAATACCCAATTGTACTAACAAAAGGAGGCAGCGAAGCAAAAAAAACTTCGTGCAACTCCGTGAAAAACTCAGTGAGACTCCGTGGGATTCCAACCGTCAACAGAATCAGAATCAAAAGTCAAAATTGACAACAATATATTTACCATAACGTTGTACCTTTACCAAGTGCAACACGAAAAACCTAAAAGCCAAATTTAAAACCAAATCTAGCTATGCCAATATATATTCTACGTTTTTTTTTAGGGGCTGTTTTGCCGCTGTTGTTATGCCTATTTAGTAGCTTGCCAATAGTAGCTCAAAACAACAACACAACTACCGTTACCATAAGCGGCTACATTAAAGATGCCGACAACCTAGAAACCCTAATTGGCGCAAATATTTTAGTGCCTGCCTTAAACATTGGCACCGTAACCAATATATATGGCTACTACGCTATTAAAGTGCCACAAGGTTCGGAGGAGTTAACTTTAAGTATTAGTTTTATTGGTTACCAAACCATTACCCGCACCATTGTACCAAGCCAAGATGTGAGTTTATCGGCCGATTTAGATGCGGAATCGGAAGTGTTGACGGAAATTGTAATCACCGAAAATGCCAATCGGCAACTCATCGAAAACACCCAAATGGGTACACAAAAAATCACCTCACAAAGCTTAAAAAGCATTCCCGTTATTTTGGGCGAAGCAGATGTGTTAAAGGTAGTACAACTCACCGCAGGCGTACAAACAGGCTCCGAAGGAACAAGCGGTTTTTATGTAAGAGGCGGAGGAAACGACCAAAATTTAATTTTACTAGATGAAGCAACCGTTTACAATCCCGAACACTTTTTTGGTTTTTTCAGCACCTTCAATTCTGATATTATTAAAAACCTAGAAATTTATAAAAGTGATTTCCCTGCGAAATATGGCGGTCGTGCCTCCTCCGTTTTAGACATACAAATGCGAGAGGGAAATATGAAACGTTTTGCAGGACAAGGCGGTATTGGATTGGTGGCTTCTCGTTTAACTTTAGAAGGCCCTATTCAAAAAAATCGTTCTTCGTTTGTAATTAGTGGCCGCCGTACTTACCTAGATATATTTAAAGGGGTTTTTGATAATATTGCCGAAAATAATGCCAATGAAGATGGGGAGGTAATTCCCGTTCCAGCCTATTACTTTTATGATTTAAATACCAAAGCTAATTATATTATTAACGATAATAATCGTATTTATTTAAGCGGTTATTTTGGTAGAGATAAATTAGATTTTCAGTTTGAT
Source organism: Bacteroidota bacterium (assembly GCA_020630215.1). Taxonomy (GTDB): domain Bacteria; phylum Bacteroidota; class Bacteroidia; order Chitinophagales; family UBA2359; genus JAHDBT01. The sequence continues at coordinate 22,317 of JAHDBT010000029.1, read as the reverse complement.
GGAGGCAGTGAAAATTCTAGTTCTTATAAATTAAATTGGGGAAACATTACGGGTACACTCCGTTGGAATCATATTTTTAATCCCGATTTATTTTCTAATACCTCGTTAATTGTTAGTCGTTTTGATTATAAAGATGAATTTCAGTTTGATGATATTTTTAGTTTTTCTAGTAGTTCGCAAACCTACAATTACAGCCTTAAACAAGATTTTTCTTTTCTTCCTCACAAAAATCATCGCCTAGATTTTGGTGCACATTATACCCATCATATTATTCGTCCTATTGAATTAGATGCAGGTACAGAAACGTCTTCTTTTGGCGAATCGCAAAAATATACTGGTGAAGAAATAGCTGCTTACGTAGAGGATAATTGGAGTATTAGCCGTAAATTATCTATGAAGGCAGGATTCCGTTTTTCGGGATTTTTAACTACCGACAATAAATTTTGGTCGGCCCCCGAACCTCGTTTAGCCTTTAATTATCAGCTAAATGAACGCACGGCAATTAAGGCGAGTTATGCACGGATGGCGCAATATTTACACCAAGTAAAATTTAGTCCATTAAGTTTTTTAGATGCTTGGTTTCCGTCTAATAAAAACATCGCCCCACAATTATCCGATCAGGTTTCGGTAGGTTGGAATCGTTTATTTTTTAACGACCAAATTAGTATTTCTAACGAGTATTATTACAAATGGTTGTACAATCAATTAGAGTATCAAAACGGTGCTGCCTTTTTATTTATCAACGAAAATTACCACGAACGTTTAGCCGTTGGCAAAGGCTATAGCTATGGTACTGAGGTACAAATAGAAAAGAAAAAAGGTAAATTTACAGGATGGCTGAGTTATACCTTATCTTGGTCGTTCCGAGATTTTCCCGATTTAAACAATGGCGAAATTTTTCCATTTACTTATGACCGCCGCCATGTAATTAACCTCGTAACGCAATACCGTTTACCTCGCAATTGGTCGCTAAGTGCTAACTGGACCTACCGCACAGGTGTAGCAACAGATTTAGCAGTTGGACGTTATTTTTTATATGGCATTAACTTTTCTAATCCTACCGTTGTGCCTGTATATACGGAGGTAAATAATTTTAGAATGCCTCCTTATCACCGCTTCGATATAGGTGCTATTAAAGAGTTTAGAACCGATAAAAAAGTACAAACCGAATTAGTATTTAGCGTTTATAATGTCTACAATCGTCGCAATCCATTTTTTATTTATTACGATGATTTGGTAAACGAAGAAACGGGTGAGGTGAAATTTGTTTCTAAATTGGCTTCTCTGTTTCCGGTAATTCCGTCTGTTTCTTTTAATGCTAGTTTTTAGCAGTCAGAACGTTCGCTGACGCTCTCTGTCAGCAGTCAGAACGCTACGCTGTCAGTTTTTATATGCTGACGTTTTTTTGATCGTTAGCAGTCAGAACGTTCGCTGACGCTCTCTGTCAGCAGTCAGAACGCTACGCTGTCAGTTTTTATATGCTGACGTTTTTTTGATCGTTAGCAGTCAGAACATTCGCTGGCGCTCATTGTCAGCAGTCAGAACGCTGCGCTGTCAGTTTTTATATGCTGACGTTTTTTTAGTCGTTAGCAGTCAGACCATTCGCTTCGCTCATTTTTGGTGGGGAGTTTTTATGTTGACGATTTTTTAATATTCAATCGCCCTTTTTTTATGCTGGTGGTTTTAATAATTTATTTTTAGAATTAACTATTCCATTTAAATTATTTATATGATACGAATCAATTTAAATAGGCAATTAAGGAATTAAAAAAAATAAAATGAAAATAATAATAATTGTGTTTATTGCATTTTTATCGAGTTTATTTATTATAGGATGCAATCAAACTATTGAGTTAGACTTACCCGAATACGAGAGCGAATTAGTGGTGGAGTGCTATATAGAACCTGGCTTACCTTATATTGTTTCGGTAACCGAAAGTGTTTCTTTTTTTGATGCGGTATATTTGCCTGTGCTTACCAATGCAGAGGTAACTATTGAACATCTAGGAGAAATAAGCACCTTGCAATTAATTGATTCGCTGGGGGTGTATGTGAATTTATCGGTAAGCATTGAAGACGAAGATTATGCTCCTTATTATTTAAAAGTGGTTGATTTAAATACAGGTAGAACAGCAACGGGAACGGCTAGGTTGCAAACCAAAATAAACATTGATTCGATTAGCTATGTACTTAATGATTCGCTAGAAGCTTCTATCATCCTATTGTTTCAGGATATTCCGCAAGAAGCTAATTTTTTTAAACCTTACTTTGCTAACTCCAATAATATTCTCGATCAAGATTCTACAAGAACATGGGAATTTTCGGATCGGCTTTTTGAGGACGGTGGGGAGATTTCGGTAGGCATGGGTTATAATTATAGAGTTGGCGACGAAATAATTGTACGCCTCTATCACATCGAAGAAGATTACTACACCTTTTTAGAAACCGTAGACGATGCCGAAGGTGCAAGCGAAAGCCCCTTTGCCCGCCCTTCTCGTATTATAGGAAATATTGAAGGGGGACAAGGGATTTTTACTGCCCCCAATTTTTCGGAAGTAATATTAGATATTGTGGAGTGATTTTTTGTGTAGGGTCGCAAATTTTGCGACCCTACACAAAAACTATTTCCCAATTTCTCCTAACAACTCCCCTTCCCTCTCCAACGAAATCCCCGCCTTCGGTACTGGCCATCCCAAACCCTCATAATAAGCCGCCGTCTTTTTTATAGACACCTCAAAGCTATCCCAAGGTGGATTAAAATCGTTTTTTAAGCGACTGTTATCGAACTGCCCAATCGCATCGGGTAGCCATAAACAGATGTCTTTCCAAGGAGCTATTTCTTTAGTTGCTAAATAATCGGGGCTAACTTTTACAATTTGCGGATTGGTTTGCATAACCGCTGCCATTCGTTCAACAGTACCAGACAAAGACAACCATCCGTGCGTATTGCAATTGTACACCTGGCTGTGTTTTTCAATCGTAACCGCTTGTACTATAGATTTGGCAATGTCTTCTACAAAAGTATAGCTGTCTTGAAAATTAACATCAGGGACCAATATTTTGGATTCGGTTTTTACTCGGTAGAGCCAATAGTAGAGGCGGTCGGTAAAATCGTATTTGCCGTATACTAGGCTGGGTCTAAAAATAATACTATCCAAATCTTTGTGTGCTAGGAGTACCCGTTCACATTCTGCTTTTAGTTCTCCGTACACAACTTGGGGTTTGCCGTTTACTCGTTCGTCTTCGGTGCAAGGTAAAACAGGGGCATCCTCACCAATAATTTTTCCTACGGTTTGCTCACTATCGTATACCGATACGGTAGATACAAAAATATAGCGTTTTACTTTGGATTTAAACTTTGCTAACCAAGGTTCAAACGGCAATACATAATAACACGATAAATCAATGGCTACATCCCATTCTTCTTCGCATAGTTTATAAATATCATCGGTTTGTCTATCGCCTACAATGCGGCGAATATTAGGGAATAAATCGGGGTTGGTTTTGCCTCGGTTAAACAGGCACAATTCCCATCCTGCGGTTTTTGATTTTTCTAGCAATTGCTCTACTAGTACTCGCCCTATAAAGTTGGTACCGCCTATAATTAAAATTTTCATGGCTTTAAGTTTTAATGGTTATTATTACTATTCCGCATTCGCTGAATAGTGGTAGTAGGTAGAGGGTACGCTTCGCTTTTGGTAGAAAGACGGCTTCGATGTCGCTATTTATTCGGCAGTCTTTATACATTATACTAAAGTACTTTCTACTCCTTTCTATGTTACCTGTTAAGGTGGTGCATTCGATAAAAAAGGTTACCGTTTAAGGAATTTATTCTTCAAATTTTACAATTACACCATCATTTCCCATTACAAAACCTTTGCTATCGCTCACGAGGCATACGCCAAAAAATTTGGTAAAATCAATGCCTTTTACTTTCTTCCAATCCAGTCCCCCATTATTGGTTACGGCTAGTACATTTTCTCCTGTAATAAATCCTTTTTCTTCATTTACAAAAAACACGTCTTCGTAATGTGGGCGGTTAATCGACACCAGTTTCACCTTTTGTATCACGTCCCACTCATGTCCTTCATTAATGGTTTTTACAATCATTCCCTGATTGCCTACGGCGTAACCAATTTCGGGACTAGGAAAGTGCAAGGCCACAAAAAAATCGCCTTTAATATCTAGGGCAAACCAATCGTCTCCGCCATTGGTTGTTTTATAAATAGCTCCAAAACCTGCGGCATAACCTGTTTGAGCATTGGTAAAATACACATCCCTAAACTCTAGTTCAAAATATTGGTAATTCCAGTTATCTCCTCCATCAAGGGTACGCATAATTACCCCATTATTATAGCCAATGCCTCCTACTACAAAACCAATGCTATCGTTTACAAACTGTATGGCTCGCAAAGGTTGCCATTTTACATCCTCATCGGGTAAGGGGTGTGAGCTGATGTCCCAATCATCTCCGCCATTATAGGTGCGTAAAATTTTAGCTCCGTGTGTAACGGCAAAACCCGTATCGGCATTTAAAAACAAAATATCAAACACCATTTTGCCCACTTCCTCCACATCTTTATGCTCCCAGGTTTCGCCTCCATTCTGTGTACTTAAAATAGTAGATTCGGTATATTGTTGCCCACCACAAACATAACCGTTTTGCTCATCATGAAAAAAAGCAGCTTGTAATATGTTTTCACTAGGCGTATTTTGACTTGCCCAAATAAGCGATAATTTATCTTTTTGGCATCCTATTATTACTAGTAGCCAGAAGCCTCCTGCTACTAGCATTCCGATTGTATGCAAACTTATTTTTTTCATTTATTTCAACTATATTTATATTAACGGCAGTATGCCCTTCTCATTAATCCGTTAAGGAGCCAAGCGTTCAATTAACCATTCCGAGGTTCCTTGTGTTGTTTTTAATTGATAACGAATTCTATCGTGCAAACGGCTGCTGCGTCCTTGCCAAAATTCAAATTGATCGGCTTTTAAACAATAGCCACCCCAATGTGGTGGACGAAGTATTTGTTCTTCTTCTTTATATATCGTTCTTAAATTCAGCACTTTATTTTCTAGTACTTTCCTAGAGGCAATAACCTTACTTTGTGGCGATGCCCAGGCTCCAATTTGACTTCCTTTGGGTCGTTTACTAAAATAGTTATCCGAAACAAGGCTGGTTACTTTGCTTACTTGTCCTTCAATACGCACTTGTCGTTCTAGTTCGTCCCAATAAAAAAGGAGTGCTGCTTTTGGGTTAGCTGCCAAATCTTGGGCTTTGCGACTTTGGTAGTTGGTGTACCAAATAAAACCAGCATCGCTAAATCCTTTGAGTAAAACGGTACGAGCCGCAGGTTGGTTTTGAGCATTACAGGTGGCTAATATCATAGCATTAGGTTCTCGAATATTACTTTGTTTCAATTCGTTAAACCATTGTTCAAATTGTTGGTACGGATTGCTTTTAACCTGTGCTTTTAACAAAACGCCTCGTTGATAGTTTTGTCGCAAATCTTGTAAATCTTTATTGGTGTTTTCCATACAACGAAAGTACTACATTATTGGCAATTTCTTTTATTTGTAGCACTTCCTAAAAGCTAATAAGCAGTTAAAAAACGTTATAAATAGCTATTGTAGGAGCTTATTATCACCTTTTAAGTCAAAAAGCTTGACTATAGGAAAAATTCCATAACAAACATCTGCAATATTCAAAATTTTAAACTATCTTTAGGCTCTAAAAACAACTTCTTAGGGCTTAACTCCTAAAAAAAGTATTATTCTTTAAATCATTTTAAAATTTGATTTTATACCCCCTACAGAGATGGCAAGTTTTTTGTACTCAATAATTATACTCAAAATCTTTAACAAGTTTATTTATTTATAAGAAAAAGTACTTGACACTTTACCATAATACAGCGAAGCGAAACCGTTTATATAACCAAGTACCCGCTACTATATTTACTAAAAAAAGCGTAAACAGACTAGATAACCAGGTTTCCTCTCTGCATTTAAACTTTAATAAAATATATTTGAGCTTATTCTTAAGCTAATAAGTTCTAAAATAAAATGTAACTTATTACCTCTTTTTTCAGTATAAGGAGGTAATATAGTTTTTAATTAAAAAAGTAATTTAAGCAATTAAACCCATTAAATTTTTAATCAACAATGGCAAAGACTAAACAGAATAACGGAGCCGATGCTACTACGCAAGCAGGACTTGCCCAGATAGAGGCAATGCGTGAGATTTTATTTGGAACGCAAATGCGTGAATACGACGATACCTTTGACAAGATAAAGGAGCTCGTAATGAACAATCGTGCGGAAGTAGACCATGAACGCAATAAAGTAAATGATGCCCTAACTGCTGCTATTGAAAAACTTGAAAAACGCATTACTGAACAAATGAAGCGTAATCAAGAAGAAGTATTGGCAAAAATTGAAAAGTTGAACGATAACAAGATGGACCGCCATAAATTAGGTAAGCTACTTGTTGATATAAGCAATAAAATTACTGCCTAGCAATAGGGCCAGTAGATTTTGTTTCCTTGCTTTAAATTATTCCTTACTAATATGAACGATCAATCATTATTCGAACAGTTGCAGCAAATTCTTCTGCAAGAAGATCGTGCGTTTACGCAAAAAATTGAATCACAGGTATCTGAAATTAAAGAAGATGTTAGTGATTTAAAGGAAGAAGTAAGCGAAATACGAGAGGATGTATCGGGGCTTAAAGAAAATTTAGACGACCACGATAAGTTTGTAGCAAGAGTAAACCCACTTATTGATTTAAAAATAGCCGAATTAAAGCGCAATTTTGGCGATACCTTTGGTTATGAAATAAAAGAAACAGTAAAAATAGAACTCAACGATTCTAAAGACGAATTTATCGAAGCCTTGTATCCTATTATTGGGAAAATAGCTCGTAAATATGTGATGTCGCAATTCGAGTCGTTTTTAGAAGGGGTAAGCAGCCGCATGGAAAGTGCCTTTTCTCCTAGACGGTGGAAAGAACGTGTTACTGGATTGTTTGCAGGTGTTGGGCAAGATGAGTTGGCCATTAAAGCAGCATTTTCTACTTCTATCGAAGAAGTTTTTGTAATTCATTCTGAATCGGGCTTGTTAATTGCCTGCTACTCTACCAATAATATGGCAGATGTAGACATGATTGCAGGTATGTTTAATGCTATTAAAGCCTTTGTTGGCGATACTTTTAACCGAGACAACCCTGATGAAAACTTGCGTTTTATTCAACATGGTGATTATAAAATTTTAATTAACGACTTTTATAAGTATTATATCGCTACGGTAGTTTCGGGAAATGCAGATAATGCTTTTAGAAATAAACTAGACGCTTTTTTACTAAATTTTTGCGAAAAAGAAATGCCAAATGCTATTAAAGAAATCGACGATCAGTTATTTGACCAAGTATCTAAAAAACTAAAAAATCGTTTCGAATCTTTTGATGTAGAATAAAAATACTCTTTTCACTATACACAACAACTCCTAACAAACTTTACTTAGTTTAAAATAAATAGGATACAGGACGAAATGGGATGCTATGTAATGATGCTAACATTCGCCTAAAAATAGTTTGTTCACTACACAAACAAACTTCCTGCTAATATCAAACTAGTAATTTTAATTTAATCACTTACTAAGCAAGCGTAGACTTCAAACTTTTTTTAACGTGAGTAGAACAATTAGTAAAAAAATAATTCTTACCGGTAGTTTTTGCGTAGGCAAAACCTCGCTTATTAGCAGGTATGTTTACCAAAGATTTCCTATTGGTTACCAAACAACTTTGGGGGTAAGAATTGATAAAAAGGTAAGCTCCTATAATGATACTCAGGTGAGTATGATTATATGGGATATTGGAGGTGAGCAAACACAAGCCCGCATTCCAGAATCGTACTACTTAGGTAGTAGCGGGGTGATTTATGTTTTTGATGTTTCACGCCCTTCCAGCTTTTTTAATATGATGGAAGACCTTAAATTTATTGAAGCAAAATTACCCAAAGTACCTATTATAACTGTAGGTAATAAAACCGACCTATTAGACGAACGTACCTTTGAAGAAGTAAAAAGCATTTTGCCCATTAATGCCGACTTTTTTACCAGTGCCAAAGAAGGCACTAATGTTGAAAATGTATTTCTTAGATTAGCCGAAGCAATGCTTAATGTCAATGACGCTAAAAGATCATAAATCACAATTTATATCCAATAAGGTACAAATCATCCTTTTTAATAAGGAAGGTCAACTTATTGATAGTTGCGACACGCTTTTTACGGTAACCGTAAAAGAACGCAACACGCTATATGATGTTTTCCCTTTTATAGAAAGCATCAAGAGTAACCTCGTTTTATTACGGCCCAATGCTTCGGCATTGCATTTTCCTAGAATTGAATTTTTTCATGAAAATGTAGCCATTATTTGCGACTTTACCTTTTATGCGAATGCCAATAATCCTGATGAAATTGTTTGGTGTATACAAGATTTCACCCCACAGTATCAGTATTTAATGGCAATGCAGCAAGAGCGCAACGAGTCTATTGTGCGTAACCAACATATTATGCACGAAAACCGCATAAAAGCATTAACTAAAGAGGTTAACTTTTTTAATCAGCTTCTCCAAATTAGCACTAAACAGTTGCTAAGTACTTTTAATAATATACAACCTTCTGTAAAAGAAGTAAAAGCTTTAATTGATGATGCACAAACCAATTTACCAAATCAACGCATCAACCAAATCAATCAAATTTTAACCAACATACAAAATCCTATTAACCACATTCCCCAACAAGTTTCCCTTAGCCATGTTAATAGAGAAGAAGAGTTTTTACTGCCAGAAATTGTTTGGGCAGTATTAAAAACCATTGATTATAGCAACTACAATCGCCTACAAGATATACAACTAAAAATTGCACCAGATGTGCCTCGCTATTTAAAAGGTGATTATATTAAATTATCACAAACGCTGTTTAACATCCTTCACAATATTATTAAATATACTAACGATGGTTTTATTAACATCAATGCCTATTGTGTAGAAAACCACAAAAAAAATTGCGTATTGCAATTCAATATACAAGATACAGGCATACACTTAACACCAGAAAATATTCGGACAATACTCAATCAGGCTACTATTGCTACCGAACCAATTTCTACCACTACCTTATCCTCTTTAGGTTTACACCTAGCAGTAACTCGTCAATTAGTAGAGCTACAATCGGGCAGTATTAACCTAGAAAGCACACCTACTGATGGTACTAATTTTATTATTTCTCTTCCTTATAAGGTAGCTGGTTAAAACCACTCTATTTTACTTTTACCCCTTCTTTTTTTCTTTTCCCCTATCCCCCTTTCTATCCAAATCACCTTCCCGTTTCTACAAAACGCCTCCTAGTCCTTAATTTCTATAAAAAAAAGCTTACCCCTCATACAAAAGTATCTTCTAGTTTATACAAAATCAATCATTATCCCCTATCTTGCAAAACAAATAATCATACCACATTACCACAACATCCATCCTTATGAATCGTAGAGATGCCATCAAATTATCTGCCCTAGGTACAGGCGCACTAATTAGTAATCCTTTAAATATACTTGCTTCGGCTAAATCACCAAATCCAATACAACATTCCTTGCTTACACAAACTGCATTTAGCAGCCCTTTTAGTAAATCCGACTTTGGGGATGACTTTAAATGGGGGGTAGCTACTGCCGCCTATCAAATAGAAGGTGCTTGGCAAGCCGATGGTAAATCGCCCTCGGTATGGGATGCTTTTACGCATAAAAAAGGAAAAATAAAAAACAATGAAAATGCGGATGTAAGCTGCGATTTTTACCACAATTATGCTAGTGATTTAGCCATTTTAAAAAGCCTTAATTTTAAAGTATTTCGGTTTTCATTGGCATGGACTCGCATTATGCCCGATGGTACAGGCAAAATAAACCAAAAAGGATTTGATTTTTATCACCAAGTAATTGATGAATGTTTAAAACTAGGACTAGAACCCTGGATAACTTTATACCACTGGGATTTACCGCAAGTGCTAGAAGATAAAGGCGGATGGGCTAACAGAGAAGTAATTGGCTGGTTTAGCGATTATGTGGATGCTTGCACGAAGGAGTTTGGCAGTAAAGTAAAAAACTGGATGGTGTTTAACGAACCAATGGCTTTTGTGCCGCTAGGATACATGCTAGGTATACATGCACCAGGAAAAAAAAGTATTAAAAAGTTTATGAAAGGTACACATCATGTATGTATGTGTCAAGCAGCAGGCGGACGCATTATACGCCAAAATGTACCCGATGCTCATATAGGAACTACTTTTTCTTGCTCACATGTGGATCCCAAAAATCAAAAACCTAAACACTTAAAAGCTGCCCGTACTATTGATGCCATGTTTAACCGCCTATTTATAGAACCTGCCTTGGGTTTGGGCTATCCGTGGGAGGATGTGCCGTTTTTAAAACGCATAAAAAAATACATACAACCAGGGGATGAAGAAAAACTTGCCTTCGATTTTGATTTTATTGGACTACAAAATTACTCTCGCATTATTGCCACCCACAGCCTCATTCCTCCTTTGGTTTGGGCCAACCAAGTATCGCCTAAAAAACGAGGTATTCCCAAAGAAGACCTTACCCTAATGGGCTGGGAAGTGTATCCCGAAGGCATTTATAAATTAATGAAACAGTTTGACGCTTACGAAGGCATCGACAAAATAATTATTACCGAAAATGGTGCAGCGTTTACCGATATTGTACAAAAAAATGATACGATAAAAGACGATAAACGCATTCAGTTTTTTAAAGATTATTTGAGTAATGTGCTAAAAGCAAAACAGGAAGGTGTAAATATACAAGGCTATTTTGTATGGACTTTCCTAGACAATTTTGAATGGGCAGAAGGTTATCATCCTCGCTTTGGATTGGTACATGTTGATTTTAAAACCCAACAACGACGCATTAAAAACTCAGGCTTGTGGTTTAAGGAATTATTGTCGGAGTAGCACACTTTCTACTTTCCACAAAAGTACCTTCTACAACATTCTAGCGAATAAGCGTTACATTACCTTTGTTAAACACATCAACAGGACTCGCATCAACGCAGCCTTGTACTACGGCTTTGTAAAACCATACATATACGCCTAGTTCCATTTCGGTACCTAGGTAAATACCATCCCAATTATCGTTTACTGTTTTTAGAAATTTTACTCGTTGCCCCCAACGGTTATACACTTGCATTTCGAAACTAATTACCGTAACATTAGGATTAGGCAAAGCTTTAAATAAATCATTAACACCATCCCTATTGGGCGAAAAAGCATTAGGTACATAAAAAGGGGTTTCCAGTTCTAAGCCATCATAATTCATTACAAACTCGTCTCGTTTGGTTTCGCAGGTATTGCTTACCTCTACCCAATAGGTACCAGGCGCATTAAAAGCATTGTAGGCAACAGTAGTGCCATCGCTCCAAAGGTAAGTCGTTGCTCCTTCTGTAGTTACATCTAAATTAATCGTATTCTGGATGCAATAATCTACATCAGGTCCTAAATTTGGGCTAGGTAATTCTGGAATGTAATTAATGGTAATACTGTCTCCATCCGTTTCGCAATCATTGCTTACTTGCACCCAATAAGTGCCAGGTGTACTTAATGTATTGTAGGCAAGGGCCGTACCATCACTCCATAGGTAGCTCGTTGCGCCTTCTGTTGTAGCATCTAACTCAAGCGTATTGCCAATACATAAAACCATATCAGGCCCTAAATCGGGTTCGGCTAATTCGGGTGTGTGGGCAATGCCAATGCTGTCTTGATGCGTTTCGCAATCATTGCTAACTTCTACCCAATAAGTGCCCGGTATACTAAAGGTATTATAGGCAACAGTAGTACCGTCGTTCCAAAGGTAGCTCGTTGCTCCTTCGGTTGTTGCATCTAAGGCAACCGTATTGCCAATGCAAAAATTTAAGTCTGGCCCAAGGTCAGGATTTGGTAATTCGGGGATGTAATCAACAACAATGCTGTCTTGATTGCTTTCGCATTGCCCATTTACTGTTACCCAATAAGTACCTCCCTCTGTAACGGTAATAATCGCCTCCTCCTCTCCATTGTTCCACATATATTCCGTCGCATTTAAAGTAGTTGCCTCCAACTCAATGGTATCGCCAGGACATAAGGTTAGGTCATCGCCTAAGTCGGTTGCCCCTAGTATTTCGTAAGTACTTACTTCTATGTTATCCGATGCTTGACAGCCAAAACTATCGGTTACAACTACACCATATATACCTGCCATTGTTGTTGTAAAAGTTGGGTCGTTAGAACCATCTTGCCATTGGTAAAAAATGGCATCGGCATAAGTTGCATCTATAGTTATTGCTGTTCCTTCGCAAATTAAAGTATCAGGGCCAATATCTATGCTAAAGCCAGTAGGGATATTTACGGTTGCACTACCCGTCATAATGCTTTCGAAACAATAGCTTAGTGCTGTTTCTAAATATAAAAGGGTGTATTCGCCTGGTTCGGAAACGGTTAAATTGTAAGAATTTTCGGTGCTAATAATCGTATCAGATGGCACATCGTTAAAGCCGTATACAAAGCTAAAAGGAGGTGTGCCAGCAGTAAATTCGATGGGAAGTATCATGGTAGCACTAGGATCTTCGCAAGCTAAAAAGCCGCCACCGCTAATAGTTGCTTCGGGAATTTCGTTTATAATACTAACCGTTACAGAAGAAGAAGAACAGCCGCTAGGCGTTTGAATGGTGTAGGTTGTGGTACTTAATGGTGATGCCACAGGATGCGGACAATCGGTACAACTCAATCCTGCTGCTGGCGACCAAGTGTAGTTAACATCTTCTGATAAATCGTCGCAACCCAAAACTACACTTTCTTCTGGACAAATGCAGGCATCGTTTCCTGCACAAGCAAAACTAATATTGGCAGGAATAAACGCAGCATTTAAATAAATGCGTTTATGTTGTTGGTTTTGTGGCAATTCCGTATCAAAATCTACACTCGGAAACTGCCAAGGAGACAACTCTGCTAGGTCGATTCCTTCAAAATCATGTCCTGCTAGGTAAGTTACATTTCCTCCTGGCGTTGCATCGTTTACATCTGCTACTGATGAAATGATTTCGCTATTTTCATTAACAATTCCAATAAAAGTATTCGTTAACCAATTGCTGCTAAAAGACAAACCATAGGTATCTAAAGAACCGTGAATACCGCTTGACAATTCTCCCTCAAATTGCATGACCGCCATATCGGGATAAGCATATTCGTAACTTATATTGTTATCTCCTAAGTTAAAAAATCCTTCATCTGTATGAAAATGTCCTTCATTTTCAAAAGTTTCAACAGCAATACATTGGGCAAAAAAGTTACCACCATTTACCACAAAATCTTGCACACTAGGGATGTAATTATTGTTGGAAATATTATCAAGGTGCGGCTGCGAAATAAAAGTATAACAGTCATAATCTTCAAAAAATTCAGAACTAGAAAGCAGTTCGAAAGGGATGCCTGCTTCTTCTAGCACATCTTCATGCACATAAGAGGAAAATCCATCGTTTAATACAGCAATTTTAGGTGCATAGGTTAGCTTATAGCGCACGTCCATATTCGTAGCCGCTTCTAACTGATATACCGCCACATCTTGATACACCAGCCCATTCTCGGCAAACTCTTCCGCAAATCCTTCAATAATTTCATTGATTAAGTTGGTTACACTACCCGTTGGGTCGCAGCTATCAAACTCTAGTAAATCGTTAATATCTATTACAAATGCACTGCTTCTAAACTCTAAGGTTTCCTGCGTGCCACTTGTAGGATACAGGCGTGTAACAGGAGCTGTAAAATCTATTTCATCTTTTTCTTTTTCTGTTCTCATAACCCACTTTATAGGAATGCCTCCATCTAAAATATAATAGGCCAATCCATAGGCAGCAATATTAAAACCAACAAAATTCATGTTCACTAAACTCTCATTCATCAATATAGATTGCTTATCTTCATCTAAAGGAATGATGTAAGAACCAGTTCCAATAGATTCGATATTGGCAACAGCAGATGGTAAATCTTGGGCGTATAACTCTTTATTACCAATGCATATTAAAAACAGCATCGTTAAAAGAAGTTGGCAAAAACCATTCATTTTAATTGTAAAAATAGGCTTCTTCATAAAAAATAGATAAGCTTGTTGACAATAGTTTTCTTTTATATAAACTGATACCCACAAAGGTAACCTAGGAAAAAGGCATGTTAATATAACAAATTTAGGGTTTCTGATTTCAAAAAAGAAATACATTTTTAGCCCATTACCAATAATAATACACTATATGTCAGGTAAATAAGAAAAAAGCACCCTTATTTCTTAAAATAATTGGGCAATTCATTGTTTCATAATATTTTTAGGCTATATTTGCAATATCAGGAGTTAATTTTTGCTTAGTAAATTAGGTTTGTTTTGTGATTTGCTATTCTCAAAATTTTCTCGTTTTTATTTATTTTTAAATTTTTTTTTATGAACATTTTTGTAGCAAAGTTAAACTTTGACACACGCGAATCAGATTTACGCCAAGCATTTGAAGATTTTGGTGAAGTAAGCTCTGTAAAAATTATTATGGACAAATTTACTAGCCGTTCTAAAGGGTATGGATTTGTTGAAATGCCTAACGATGACGAAGGACAAAGTGCTATTGACGATTTAAACAACTGCGAATTTGATGGCAGAACAATTGTTGTTAAAAAAGCAGAACCTAGAGAAAGACGCAACAACAACCGTGGCGGCGGCGGCGGTTATAACAGCGGCGGTGGCGGCGGTGGTTACAACAGACGCTACTAGGAGTTAATACTCAACTGATATTAAAATACTAATGGCTAGCAATAGCTCGAAATAATAAAACTTTGAAGCCTTCACATTATGTGAAGGCTTTTTTTGTTTGTGTGATGTGATCCTACAAAAATAAAAGCCACAAATGCATTTATTAATAATGCACTTGTGGCTTTTTATATGGTTATGATTTTTGGTAGGTGTTTACTCTGCCACTTGGTAAATGGCATCCAATTGTCGGCCATAGCCATTGTAATCTAATCCATAGCCTACCACAAATTTATTAGGAATAGAAATACCTACATAGTCTATTTTTAAATCGGGATATTGTATGGCATCGGGTTTTACAAGTAAACTAGCGATTTTTAAAGACGAAGGATTTTTTACTTGTAAAGTATTAATTAGTTTTTTGATGGTATGCCCCGTATCAATAATATCTTCTACAATTACTACAGGGCGGCCAGTAACCTCTGTATCTAAACCAATAAGGGTCAATACTTCTCCTGTACTTTCCATTCCCATGTACGATTTTACCTTAATAAAAGATATTTCACAATCAATATTTACGGCTCTAATAAAATCGGCCGCAAAAACAAAGGCTCCATTTAGTACGGCAATAAATACAGGATTTGTGCCTTCGTAATCTTTTCTAATTACTTCCGTCATGGTATTAATTGCCGCATCAATATCGGTTTTGCTAATGTAAGGAATAAATTCCTTGTCGAGTACTTTAATCATTGGTATAAATGTTTGTTGCTGTTTACGAAAGCGTAAAAGTACTCATTTTTAGGCAGTTTATTATGGTTCTGTATAAGCGTTTTTAAACAATGTAACTTTTCGTTTACTAAGTGAATGAGAAAAAATAAAATGAACCATTATTACTTATTCTTTTGCCCAATCCTGCGTTACAAATGCTCGCAATAGCTCGCTATTGCTGCGCTTTGTGCCTTGACTTGAACAAAACAATCGCGCATAATGGTCCATTTTATTTATCCCTTTTCACTAAGACTTAATAAAATCCTCTTCCTATCAAGTACTAGCTACCCTAACCCCATAATCTATCCTCCAATTAACACAAATCCTCCCCAGGAAAGCGGCGTTGTATCTTGCATTTTAATTAATGCTTGCTTGGCTTTTCGTAGTGCCTGCTCGTACGTCAATCCATCTAAAATACCTTTGTATAGCACTTGTGTTAATTGAAAAGAAGGCAAGTCGTAGACTTTAAAAAGTGTAAAAATAAGGTTGGCAGCTCCTGAGTATAGAAAGCCTCGGTTAATGGTCATAATGCCTTCGCCTTTTACTAGGTTTCCAATGCCACTCTCGCAGGTACTCAGCACCATTAAATCGGCACAGAGGTGTAAATGGTAGGCATCCGAAATGTAAAAAATGGCATCTTCGGTATTATTGGCATCTTTTTCGGGGTGAAAAATAATGCCCGATAAGGCTGGTTCGGCTTTGTTTTGTAAACCGTGTGCAGCTATATGTATGTACTTGTAATAAGGCGTTTGCGCTAAAAATATTTTTTTAGATGCCTTGGTATGGTACAGCGTTTTACTAGGAATACCCTGCTCCTCAAACAGTTCTCCAATATGCATAACCTCGTACTTAGAATAAATTAACTCCTGGTATTTTTTATTAAATAATTCCAAGGTTGCCTGTAGTTTTCCAGTACCTGTTGTTTCTAACGGAATAGGGGTTTGTGTTTGATTTAGTTTTTTACTGTATACAGGAGCCAATCCTAAAAAGCTGTCGTCTTGTTCGGGCATTGCTGCTTGTCGCATTTTAGTATAATGCATTAAAGTAGCCGAATAATGATAACTGATATTGTATTGGTGAATAAAATAGGGCAAATCGGCATATCGCACATTGGTAGTTGCGGCTTTATATAAAAAAGTTTCAAAAGGCACATACGCCAATTCATCATCAGGAATAATAATGAGGCGGCGTTTAAGGTCTTCGTTTTTATCGGCATCTAAACTTAAACCAATAGGCGCAATAAGGGTTTGGTACAATTGCGCTGCTAGTCTAATGTACATCTTGCGGCTTACATCTTCAATGGTTTCGGTAAAATCGGCAATTTGCGACTCAAAATCAATGGGTTTGCCTACTTTTAACACCCTAAAACTGGCTTGTTTTAGCACAAAAATATAAATGTGCCGACTGCCAATAAAGTAGGAAATTAAATCGGTTTGTTGGGGTAAAATTTCTTGTAGCTCGACAATAGTAACGGGGTCGGTTCTAAATTTAAGGTTGTAGTATTCGGGATATTCTGCTTCTAGCTGATCAATTAGTTGTGTATAGGCTTGTGTAAGCTGAAAATATTGCGCTTCCCACTCGCTTATTTGTTCAATATTCGCCACTTCTTTTCTACTGCGTTCGGCATCAATTTGTCGGTCTATTTGGTTCATTTCCCTCCGAATGCGCTGTTCTTCTGCCAACACTTCGGGCGGAATTGTGCTTTGTGCTTTGGCATCGGCTTCTCGTAAATGGCTAAATAAAACAATCCCTTTTCCTTTCTCTGAGTAGCGAAACGCATCGTGCAAATAGTCTTCAATTTCGGTAATTTGATTTAACTCATAGGCTACTTCAATCGTTTTATCATAGATAGCTACGGCTTTACGTGCCAGCAATAATTTAGCTCCTTCTGTTTTGTAGCCCTGCATCATCTGGTCAATTAAATCGGCAGCAAGCATATAGGTTTCTAGGGCTACTTCTAAGTTTAATAAGTTACCCGATTGTGTTTGCAGCGCATATATTTTTTCAAAGGTTGCCGCCTTAGCCCTTAGCACTTCTAACAGCTTTAATGCCGAACTGTAATTGCCTAATTCGGGGTTTTTATATACGTTGGTATCTGCATAATCGCTGAAGAGGGCGATGATGGCTTTTTGGTAAAACTCTAGGGCTTCCTGATAGTCTTTTTGTTGTACATAAAAGCCACCAATATTGCTATAACTATCCGCAATAGCAGGATGTTTTTTTCCAAAATTAGCGGTTCTAATATCTAGGGCTTTCCGATGGTAATTCAAGCCTTTTTCTGCTTCTTTTTTTCCGATAAAAGCAATGCCCAAATTGCTATAAATGAGGGCCGTTTCGGGATGTGTTGTTCCGTAAACATGTAGGTAAATATCCAAGGCTTTGGTAAACTGCTGAATAGCGGTATCGTAGTTGTTTACCACTACATAATAATGCCCTAAAGTATTATAACTTTCCCCAGCAATAGGATGCGCTTCCTCAAAAATTTGCTCCGAAATATCCACCGCTTTTTGCGAATAATGTAGTGCTTGTTTGTAGTCGTTTTTTTCTAGGAAACAGCGTCCCATCAAATTGTAATCCTGCACAATAGTAGCATGTTCCTCGCCATAATTTTCGAGTCGGCTGCTAACTGCTTTTTGCAGATAAATGAGTGCATTTTCATAATCGCCATAAAAATAATTACAGGCGGCCAGTTTGCTATAAACAAATGCCAAATCGGGATGAATATCGTTCAGCAAACGCAAGCGAATACTTAGCGATTGTTGGAAACTATTTAGCGCATCGGCATAGGCACTCATGTTTTGGTATACCGTACCCATATTGGCGTAAGTAGTGGCGGTATCCAGGTTAAATTCGTCGTATACTGCTAGGCGAATATTGAGGGCTTGTTCTAAATAATCGAGGGCCTCATTATTATTACCCTGCTCACTTAAATACCCACCAATACGATTGTAATTAGCTGCCGTATTTGGATGTATTGCCCCATACAAACTGAGCTGCATTACCAAACCTTTTTGGGCATACTCTAAAGCAGCATCCAAATTTCCTTGCGCTTGGTATAGCCTAGCAAAGCAAATATAGGTTTGCAATATATCTTCTTCATTATCAGGCAGTTGATTAAATACACTTAAAGCTTTATGGTGGTAATTACTAGCAGGATCAAAATATTTTTGGTAGGTAAATAGTGCGCCCCAACTATTGTATACTTGTGCTACTTCTCTAGCATTTTCGCCATACAATTGTCTAGCAGCCGCAACCGATTTTTGGTAGTATTTACTAGCATCTTTATACGCTTCGCTTTGGGCATAACAGTTCCCCATTTCTCTGTAGGTAGCAATAATATCGCCTTGTTTTTCTTTAGGGTTTAGTTGGTAAATTTTTAAGGCACGTTTCAGGTAATTAATGGCTGTATCATAGTCTTTTTTTTGCTCGTAGCAGATGGCAATATAGTCGTAAATTTCGGCAGTTGTGTTTGCCTGTTCTCCTAGCTCATTAATTTTAATGGCGAGGGCTTTTTGGTGGTAAAAAATCGCTTCTAAATGCGAACCAATAGCCAAATAACAAAAACCCAACTCGTTGTATACCTGTGCAATTTCGGCATGTTCTTCTCCTAGCAAACGGCGTTGTATTGCCAGCGATTCTTCTAGGTAAGGAATGGCTTTTTTATAGTCGGCAGCATCGTAAAAATTGAGTCCTAAATCTTGGTAGGTTTCTGCCATTTCCGTACTGTCCTCCGCCCCCGAACGGATACGTGCTTGCAGGGCTTCTTCTAAATGCGAAAGGGCTAAACTGTGTTTATCTTGCAGCTTATAGCACTCGCTCATTTCCGTATAAATATCGGCAATAAAGGGGTCTTGTTCTCCTTTAAGTTCTATAAAATCGGTGAGGGTACGTTGAAAAAAAGAGAGGGCTTGTGTTGGTAATTTTAGTTCTAAAAAGCACTGTCCAATGTGGTAGTAATTTTGAGCAATATCGGGGTGTATAGTGCCAATTTTTTTAAGCCTAATTCTTAGCCCTTGCTGATATAGGTTGAGCGCATTAGTATGGTCGCCTTTAGCAATATAGTTTTGCGCCATTAAGTCGCAGGTTTGAGAAACACTAGGGGCATTATCTAAATATTTAACCCCAATACCCAAAGACGATTTCAAGTAATTTAAACTCTCATCGTAGCGTGTTAGCTCCATGTAATACTGTCCGATTCGGTTATAGGTCTGCACACAGCTTTCCCATTGTTCATAGTTACTATAAACTTGTCCGGCTTTTTCGAGCCATTCAATAGCCTCCTCGTAGTTATTAGATTGAGCGAGTACTTTTGCTTTCTCCAAATACGATAGCGTTCTTTCCAAATTAGCAGTGTCTAATGGAAGGGTTAAACTATCGGTATCCGTGCCAGCATTTGCATTATTATTGCTATCGCTGCGGCTATTGCTTAAATGCTTGTTATTGCTATCGCTATTTTTCAAATTTCTTTGGTGCATGAAGTTTTGTGGGCGGTGTTAAAGTATACAATATACACTATTTTGAGCGTAAAAGTATAAAAACGTTTTAGGAATAGCAATATTTTGTGGGTTGGGGAGAAAAATGGGGGGATTTTGGCGGGATGGGGGTGCAAGCTATACATATACAAAAAAACACAAAAACCCTTTTAGGAAAATACGAAGCCCTTGTTCTTGACAATTGCATTGGCAAGCCGTTTAGCAGGAAGAAAAACCCTAAAAACTAGCGTTGCTCGACAGTATATTGGGGACATTGTAGTTCTGGCTTTTGCTTTCTAAAGGATTTAGAAAGAACAATTGGGCAATCCCTCCCTAATCAAATAAAACATTTGCACATATGTTTATGTCAGAAAATTTTGGCCGCCAAAGGCGGCTCCCTTGACTCCCTAACGACTCGCTCCATTACGTTGTATTTGCCTAGTAAATAGCTGCTGCGCCTAGCTATTCCCTTATCAAACACCACTACATTTCGCTCTTTTTTTTAGCTCAAGAAATGGATGGATTAGCCGCTATAAACTATGGGCAAGGCGAAACCCGTAGTTGAAACTCTTACTAATTGGGTGCTTCCTAGACCTACTAGTAACACGAACCTTCCTCGCAACGTTGCCCCACGAACCACCGCGCAAAACACGATATTTAGCTTCACCTCTCACCCAATTACTTCCATCTTTTGGTGCATCCGTATAATCATCATGCCATTCATCCTCACACAATTCCCACACATTTCCACTCAGATCATACAAACCCAATTCATTTGCTTTTTTGCCACCAACTGCATGAGTTTTTGAATTGCTATTATACCTATACCAAGCTACTTCCTCAACATTATCACTACCTGCAAATTTATACCCTTTACTCTTAATCCCTCCTCTAGCAGCAAATTCCCATTCTGCTTCTGTAGGCAATCTAAAATCTAGTCCTATTTTTCCATTCAGTTTTTTTATAAAGTCTTGTATATCATCCCAACTCACCTTCTCCACAGGGCAGTTTTTACAACCATCAAAATCGCTAGGCTTATTACCCATTACAGCCTGCCATTGCTCTTGTGTTACGGGGTATTTAGCTATTTGGTAGGTATTTAAACTAACTTCGTGTATCGGTTGTGTGTGTTCCCACTCTTTATCGCCCATTTTAAAAGTACCACCCTCAACTGTTACCATATCTTTTATGAGTTGTTGAATAACAGAAGGTAGTGTTGCTATCTGTTTTTGCCTTGCTTCGTCCTTCAACGGTATTTGCTCTTGCAACCTATCCGCAATCTCCCCAACCCCATCCGCTATTTGATGATAGGGTTCATCTACATCCAACCATTTCCTACTACTAGCAGGCACCCCATCTTTAGGAAGTGCTTGAAACTTAGCAAAAGGCGTTCGTTTCCAGGGGCAGTTTCTTAAAATTACGGGTATTACTTCTGCTTTGCCTTGCTCATGCATTGCCAAAGCTTTTTCCATTTCTACCTCATAGGCATAATCAGAATTTAAAAAATCGGCACTGATAAGTAGGAGGATGATATTAGCATTGTGTAAGGCATTTTTAATAGCGGCCTCCCAATCTTGCCCTGCGTCAATTTCGCCATCGTACCACACTTCAATTAGCTTGGTGCGTTCTAGGATGCGTAGTTGGGTACGAAGCTTTGTTAATAAGGCTTCGTCTTTGCGGGCATAGGCAATAAATACTTTTATGGGGCTTTTTTTCATGCTCATTAATCATCGGGTGGGGTGGATTTAAAATAGTGCTTACAAATATAGGTATTGGTTTTAGTTTATGGAAATGATTGCTTGTTTTTGGCTCGTATGGGACGGATTATGGGTGACTAAACTCACCCGTTCAATTAGCCTGTTGAAGTACGCTAAAAGCGCACTTGGGAATTCCGACAAATGTTGCTTCGACAGTAGTGCGCTTTTAGCGTACTTACGCATCTTGAGAGCGGGTGAGTTTAATGGGTGACAGATTATGGGTGACTAAACTCACCCGTTCAATTAGCCTGTTGAAGTACGCTAAAAGCGCACTTAGGAATTCCGACAAATTTTGCTTCGACAGTAGTGTGCTTTTAGCGTACTTACACATCTTGAGAGCGGGTGAGTTTAGTCACCCATAAAGCAGTACTTTCTCTTTACCCTCAACAATCCGTGATTCAGACAATATATAAAGCCAATCCCCTAATCAATACATCTCCCCCGACATTTCTTCCACAAAATTGCTCCCCTTTTTTACTTTTCTCCTTAAAACACC
>JAHDBT010000028.1 GCA_020630215.1 Bacteroidota bacterium | reverse complement strand
ATTAGATACTATTTTTTTCAAAACAAGTAAAAGCCACAAACACATTCCTTAGTAAATGTGTTTGTGGCTTTTTTTTTATGAAACACTTATAACAATAGTCCGTTGAGGTTTTGCTGCCTCCTTCTTCTGTTTAAAGTACTGAAAAGGCACCAAACCTAACTAATTAACTTAACCAGTGATTAGTTAGTTATGCAAGGAATACTGTGACCTCGCTGAGGTCGGGGCAATTAAAACTGACCTCAGCGAGGTCACAGTATGTTAGATTAGGAACAAAGGATTTATTATCTCGACCTCAGCGAGGTCGCACAAATTAGCGGTACGACCATGTAATCGGTAGCTTATCTTAATTAATTTCAAGTGGTATTTTTTATAAAACTCAACGGAGTATTGTTATAAAGTGCGTTTAAAATAATTGGGAAATGATGCTGTTTAGACGTACTAGTAAATAATTGGGTTTCCTTGCCGCACCTCCAGCTTTATATCATCCACATACATGGTAGCCCCATCTTTATTCCACACATAAATACTCAGCATAATTTCGGGGTCATTTAGGTCTATTTTTCGGGGTACTCTTCTAGTTAAATATGCTTTTTGCCATGTATTTTCTTCCTCAATAAAATCTCCCAACACAGATGAATGCCACCATAGATTTTTTCCATTTTTATCGTAACTAAAGGTAATAAATGCTTTGGCGTTTATTTTGGTTAGATAGGCCATTACCTCCACATTAATTATTTCGTAACGATTGTTGATAAGCTTGCTTAAAGGTATTTTAAAGGCTGGGCTATAAGCTTTTTGTGCGGTTAGTTTTGCCGCATTTGGTGCAGAAAAATACTGTTCGCTTTGATGTGTTGCCAATTTGGGTTGCCAATTAGCAGGTGCTTTGCCTTCCACCTTATATTGGCTAGTAAAACGGGTATTTTTTTGCCATAAATTGTTTTGTCTTATTGGTACTGTTTTAGCAAACAAATAAATTTCCGAGTTAAAATAATTTCCCTTTTCTATTAAATAAGGATATTTTTCTTGCACTAGTTCTATCAATTCTAATGCCGTGCGTGTATTAGCCCAGGCAAACATAAAGTAGGGCGTTTTACTTTGTGCCACTATTTTTTGTAACTGTTGAATGCCCTTTTTCTTTTTAAGATTTACGGCTTCGTAAGTAATGTTTTGCGCGTGCTTCTCTCCTTCCAAATTTAAGCGGTTAAAGTAATACTCCATATAATACGGATTGCTCAGATTAATGATTTTGGTCGTCTCCTCATCGCCATATTTGTTGGTGTAATTTAGTGCTTGTTGTGCTATACCTTTAAAATTACTGAAATGTTGTGTCTGGTAAAATTGCCTTTGAGAAACCGTACTGTAAGTGCCAATAAAAAGCAAGCTTAACACCAAGGCACTTTTTATTTTATAAGGAAAATTAGGCACAAAGGATAAGAGTAGTAACCATCCTAGCGGCAAAGAAAAAAGCAATACCGAATGTTGTAATATAGGCGAAAACTGCACAGAATAAACATAACCAACCACCATTGGACTCATAAAAAACACCAAGGCTAAAACTCGAAATTTGGCTTTGCTTTCTGCTGGTTTCAGGATGTTTTTTTGAGAAAATTGCCCATAAAATCCTAGTAATAAAATGCCCATTACTGCACCAAAAACCAAATAACTTTCATTAAAACAATAGGAAAAATAGTGGATAAAAAAGGTAAAATTGGGTTGGTGCAGCCATCCGCCTACGCCCCCTACCCCTAGCTGATGAAAAAAGATGCCTAAGTTAGGCAAGTACAAAATGCCAATAGCAATTAAGGCCAACAAGTAGGGTTTAACATTATTTTTAGAAAGCAAAAACAAACCCGTTCCTCCTACAATTAAGGCAAACAAAAAGCTAAAATAGTGATTGTACATACAGCAACTGCTCCAAAAAACATAGCCCAGTAAATAGCCATATTTGGGCTTAAAGTTAGTGCTAGGTTTTAGGAAATCAAAAAGTACATAAGTCCAACACAGCAACATGCTTAAAGTAAAAAACAAACCAGTGCTGTACATACGTGCAATGCGACTGTACAAAAGTGGATACTCTAGCACGGCAATGAGCACGGCAACTAGTAAACCTACCGTAGTATTAAACCACCGTTTCCCCAATAAATACGCCACGGGTATACTTAAAACGCCACTCAGCACAAACGGAAACCGCACGCTTGCTTCCGAAATACCAAATAATTGGGTCCAATAATACAACATTACCTGTATGCCTGGCGGATGCCCATCGGGTTTTACTCCCTTGGCTATTAAATCATTAAAATTGGTAAAACGCAAACGAGCCAAAGCACTCAACTCATCATTCCATAAGGACCAATCGGCGTAGTGATAAAAACGCAGCACCGCCCCTACTATTACGATGAGTCCTAATAGCAGTCTATTAATATTAGCTTGGTGTTTTGGCAAATTGAATTTCATTGTTGTAAATGGTATAGGGTGTTGAGCAGCATGTTCTTTATAACTTTCCCTCAACAAAGTTACACTTACCAAACTAGTTTTTTTACTTTTGCAATATGAAAACAACTCCGTTTACCGATATTCATAAAAAAATGGGTGCAAAAATGGCCAACTTTGCTGGTTACCATATGCCCATTAGCTACACAAGCATTAAGAACGAACATTTATGTGTACGTAACAATGTAGGTATTTTTGATGTATCGCATATGGGCGAGTTTATTTTACGAGGTCCCGAAGCCCTAAATACGATTCAGCGTATTAGTAGCAACGATGCTAGTAAATTAAGCCCTGGAAAAGTACAGTACAGTACTATTTTAAATGCCAATGGCGGCATTGTAGACGATATGCTGGTGTATTATTTACCTGATGGCGCATATATGCTGGTAGTAAATGGCGCAAACATAGCAAAAGATTGGCAGTATTTACAAAGCCAGCTCCCTAAGTCGGGTGTAGCATGTTTTAACATTTCGGAAAAAACATCCTTGTTAGCTGTGCAAGGCCCTAATGCGGCAAAAATGCTACAACCGCTTACCGATATGGATTTACAAAACATGGTGTACTATACCTGCGATAAAGGTGTTTTTGCTGGTGCAGAAAAAGTACTGGTTTCGGCTACGGGTTATACAGGTGCTGGTGGTTTTGAAATTTATTTTTACAATGAATTCGCCCCTATTATTTGGGAAGCCATTATGGAAGCAGGCAAAGCATACAATTTACAGCCCATTGGTTTAGCTGCACGAGATACCTTACGCTTAGAAAAAGGCTTTTGTTTATATGGTAATGATATTGATGACACCACCACTCCGCTAGAGGCTGGTTTAGGATGGATTACCAAGCTTAAAAAGGGAGATTTTATTGGAAAAGATAAATTGCTGGCACAAAAAAAAGCAGGCATTAAGCGTCGTTTACGTGGCATAGAATTACTAGATAAAGGAATTGCGAGGAAAGACTATCCTATCTTAAATCAGGAAGGAACAATAATTGGGAAAATAACTTCTGGCACACAATCGCCCTGCTTACAAAAAGGCATTGCACTAGGATATATTGATTCGGAGTACGCAAAAATTGGAGAGGAAATTCAAATTCAAATTCGGAAAAAGCAGGTACGGGCAAAGGTGGTTAAACTTCCCTTTTTATAGAAAGCGGATATTTTATTCGTTGAATACAAGTTAAGTAGTTGGGCATAAATAATCGTCATTATTAACCGAGCTATTTTTTTGTTAGACAAGGCGCAAAACGCAGGCATAGCCGTAGCTATGACGAGTATTTGCAACGCAGTATAACGGAAAAAGAGCTGCTTAAGAATGTGTCGATTATTTTTGTCCGACTACTTAGTAATTAATTACTTGGTAAGCACTTTATACTCACTAGGATTAATCCCTTTAGGATACTGCCCTGGTTTTAGGTGATTACTTGGGCCTGTTGGATCACAAATAGTATACTTTTTGTTTTTGTGGATGATGGGTTTCCCTAAACTAGGTTTTAATTCGATAGCAGTTGTTGCATGATCTGGATAATCTACTAAAACAACATCTATTCCTAGTAATTCTTTCACCAAATAATGAAATAAAATAGACCGATCTTCGCAATCAGAATACTCATAGTACAAGGTTTCTTCGGCACTAAAAGTTAAGTTTTTGCGCTTGTAGGCCTGCATATCGGGCTTGTATTTACGTGCGCTTCTAGTAAAACTCAACAGGTATCTAATGGCTTCATAATTATTTCGCACCTTTACTTCCTTACTTAAAGCCGATAATAAAGAGGATTTAGCATGAACAGATAAAGGAATATTGGCATGTTCTCGAATGGTTAACTCAGGGTAGCCATACATTATGTAGATGAGTGTTTTATTAATTTTCACATCAATATTATGCTCTTCGTTATCATGCAAGAAGGTTAATCTTTTATCAACAATTTCAGGATTGTTTAAAATAGGTATTTCTCTCATTTGAAAAGAGAAAGATTTTCCGCTAAAGTTAATATTAAAATAATCGACTTTGTAAGAACTCAGTTCAAACTCCCCTTCATCTTTTTGGGGTTTATTAGGGTCGGTAATATCTACAAAAAAGCCTGTATCATTGATGCAATCCCGCACAGGAATATCATACACTTCATCAACCGTATATACCGATAAAATTACTTTATCTGCAACATAGTTTAGTTGCGCTCTGTACCCCGATTTATGGAGTAAGTACCAGTTAAAAAGCGTTTTATAAGTATCGTTTTTTTCGGGCATAATGGCCTCAGTAGTGCGGTTAATTAACAAGTAGTATAACCAATCGTTTAGTTTATGAGTTTCCTTGTAATGAATTAAGCTTCCAAGCAATACAATGTACTGTGTATTATCAATATTGTAGTAAAATTTCTTAAACGATTTTTCAGAAATCTCTTTATCTAGCGGAATACTTGTCATAGCCACATCATAACGAATCTCTACCGTTTCAGAGTAAAACTTTACCTCTACACTCTTCTTATCTCCTGCAAAGGAAACAGTACAGTGCATCATACAAAAAAGTGATATTATAAAATAAATACTTCTCATAATTTTACGGTTAAGTCGCATAAAAACAACTACTATTACATTATAATTATCCGCTAAGTTAGAAAAAAACTCTCAATAAACAAAACCTACTTCTAGTAAGCAACACTTAACACATGTTGTTTATTGTAACGTTTATTTACAATTACTAAAAAGTTTTCTGTTAAACAAATAGCTCCTAAATTTAGGGAAGTTGTTGCAATATAAAAAAAACAAGAATTCACTCATCCTATAACAAATGGCTTGAATAAACTCAAAAAAAGTTGCATTTAAAGTTCCAAATAATTACTAATCAATTATGCATGTAAAAAAATATCAAGTGCTGCATTTAGGGCACAAAAAAGCTTGCACACAATTCTGTATAAAAGACGTGAAAAATGTGAAAAAGGTTAACTATCTTAAAAACTTTCTTTTTTTTTTACAGCCCATTGACAAACCTATCAAAATAAGTTACTTAAATCGGCTTTTTTGCAAAAAAAAGTTTACTGGTTTCCAGTTAAAAGTTTAGTCTTGCCACTTGTCATTTTTCTTAGCAATGGTAAGCATCAGGAATGGTGTACTGTAAATTTATTTTTTTCGAAAACAGGGAAGCATTGAAAAACAGCTTATTAAGATAGGTAGGGTACGTAAATTGGGGAGCCAAAAATAGCTCCCCTCTTTACAAAAGAGAATAGTGATGAAGAGTTCGTAAGTTCCTTAGTGCTAGGGACACCTTAGGAAATTGGGAATAAGGCGCATTCTATCTATTTCCACAATATACCTTTAATTAGAATGAAAATATTATTTTTCACATACTTACGTTCGCTATCAATAAATATCTCTTTCTTATTATTAATAGACATTTTAATTATACGTTAATTGCGTACTGGCTATTACATTAAGTAAAAATTTAGTCACTTAATTAATTGCCAAACTAAACCACCAAAAAAATGTATTTTCTAGAACGCTTATCTACGGAAGTAGTGTTCGTTGAAGTTGAATTGTGTAAAAAGATACTAAGTTGGTTATAAAAACCTATCGCATAAGTATGCGTGTTTGTTAGTCTTTTAACTTATTTGTTTTGGTGCTTTAAAAATTATACCAGCCCTAAAGCTACAATATAATTAACGAACGGTATTATATGGCTAAAAAATGTTGTTCGTTATAGTTAATGTTACGCTGCCAAAATAAATAGGTTTCGTTTTTGCAAAAAAAAATTACTTTTTTTTGCAGCGGGGGTTTAGGGGTTAATAAGACTTTAGGGATGTTATTGGTTTATTATAACCGCTTTTTAATGAACTTAGAATTTCAGGGCTGTTTTTCTTTTTCGTGTGGTCTTTAAACAAAAATAACGTTTAACTTAAAAAAGATAAAATCATTTGGATATTCCATGTTTTTTTGTAAATTTGCATACTATAATTAGCGAAATTGTAATAAATAAAGTGATAAAAAAAAACCCAGTTTTATTTAGATACCCAGGAGGTAAATTTTATGCCATAAAAATTCTCCGCCCGTTTTGGTCTTGTGTTTCACATGATGAATATAGAGAACCTTTTGTTGGAGGAGGAAGTGTATTTTTTTCTAAAGAAAAGGTTAAGTTTAATTGGCTAAATGATGCTGATGGTGAATTAATTACAACTTATCAACAGATTCAATCTAAGAAAGATAGAACAGAATTAATAGAATTATTTAACAAAGAGATTGCAAGTAAAAAAAGATGGAGAGAAGTTTATGAGAGTGTTGCTCAAACAGATTTTGAAATAGCATTTAAATACTTTTACCTAAATCGCACCTCTTTTAGCGGTAAATTAGTGTCACCTGCTTGGGGATATAGACCTAAACGAAGTCTTCCTCCTGAAAGATGGGCAGAAAGATTAGTACCTTGTGGAGAAAAATTAACGAATGTAAAAATTACTAATTTCGATTTTGCTCCTGTAATTGAAGCTCCAAGCTTAGGAAAAAAAGCATTATTATTTGTTGATCCTCCTTATTATAGTCCTCCTAAAAAGAAGCACTATAGAAAAGGATTTACAAAAGAAGATCATATTCGCCTCTCCGAAACCCTAAAAAAAACACAACATCTATTTTTTTTAACTTATGATGATGTAAAAGAAGTTAGAGATTTATACTCTTGGGCAAATATTAACGAAATCAAATTTTTTTATAGAATTGACAATTCCAATGTTGAAAGTGGCAATAGAAAATTAGGGTTTGAATTAGTCATTACAAATTATAAAATACCTAAACAAATAAAACTATTTTAATGGAGAAAACTAATCAAATACTAGATATTAGTGAGGAGAAAACCTTCATCTTAAATCCATATAAAAAGTCAAAAGATTTCACTAAATCACCATTTAGGTATCCAGGCGGTAAATTTTATGCACTTAAACATATTATCCCATTCCTTTCGGTAATACCTCATGACGAATATAGGGAACCATTTCTAGGAGGGGGAAGTGTATTTTTTGCAAAAAAGAAAGCAAAGTTCAATTGGATAAACGATCTTGAATCAAAGATAATTGAAGTCTATAAAGGGTTTTCTAATGAAAAAATTAGTAAGAAATTAATAGCTATTTTTGATAACGAAATAGCAAGTAGAGACAGACATAAAGAGGTGAAGAATTTAATCCCTAGTAACAATATAGAGGATATATTTCAAACTTTCTATTTAAACCGAACATCCTATTCAGGAATAATAAATTCACCCGCATGGGGATACAAGGAAGGAAAAAGTTCCCCACCAAAGAATTGGGGTAATTTTATTCGAAACGTTTTTGACAAACTCCAAGATATTAAAATTACTTCTTTAGATTTTGAAGAAATCATCATTTCCCCACCAATCGGAAAAACAATATTGTTATACCTTGACCCACCGTATTTTCATGCAGATCAACGTAGGGCATATACTAAACCCTTTAAACTAAATGACCATATTAGGTTATCTAAAGTGTTAAAGAACACAAACTATTTTTTTTGTTTGTCTTATGATGATGTGGAAGAGGTTCGGAATTTATATTCTTGGGCAAATATTTATCAAAGAAAATGGCTCTATAATACGGCTAACAAGAAAAACCAAAAAAGAAACTTAGGAAACGAACTAATTATTACCAATTATAAAGTTAGCCAATTTGAAAACGGTAGGCTGTTTAATTTTTAATTTGATTCAAAACTTTTTCTTTTTCAAGGTTAAATTTCTCTAGCTCTTGATATTCAAACTTTTGGATTGAATTTATTCTATGAGTGTATTTCTTATGTTTTTTTAGGAACAAAGTTGGTATAACATAAAACTTCCATTCAAACTTAGGTGCATTACCCAATGCCAATTCATATAAATTTACAAACGGTGGATCTAAACATAAGACTAAGAAATCAAAATCTGAATTTAAATATAACCTACTTTGAGTTGGATGGTCATTTACTCGACCTCTTGTTAATTGCGTCTCAGTAGCCACAACTAATTTATCTCCAAAAAACTTACAATTATTTGTAGAAACTCCCTTAACTTGAAAAAAATTATATTTCCCATCTTTAATTTTTATTGCAAAATCTGATTTATCTCCCCTCTTATCAATCTTTCGAACACTTGGCGGATAATAGGTTACTATGTTATTTTCATTAAGAAATTTTGAAACAGCTATCTCTCGTGAAAAACCACGAATTGCCATATCCCAAATTCTAAAATTCGAATCAGCTAATATAGTATCTAAAATAATGTTAGTTTTCAAATTTAAACGTAAAGATGATTGGGGCAGTAGTTCTACTTTAGAATTTTCAACAACAAAAAGCCGTTGATCTAAGTCAATATCTGTAACTCCAATTCTATTAAAATTATTAACTCCAATATGGTTTTCCCAGTTTAAACTGAAAGGACTTAAAATTTTATTATTATCTAAAGGATGCCTTGGAAACTCGCTTTTATTCAAAAAAAGAATTCTTAAAGGATTGTAAGAAATTAGGCCAACTAAAAAATCCGCAAAATCGTCAACATTGTGGTAATAGTCCATAGACTCCTCTTCTGATTTTGCTCCGTGAGTTTTATGAGTCTTAAATTGAACAATAAACCCTTTAGTGCCTGAAAGAGTTGGAGTCTTTAGTTGCAATTTATGTCCATTAACAATTAAATCAACAACTTTGTCACCTCCCACATCAATGACAGAATATCCTGCGGAACTAACCAAATATTCAAATACAACCTCAAAAGTATGGCCTTTAATTGTTCTAAAAACAGGTGAATTATCAGCAATCAAAGAGTCAAATTCACTTGCTGATAATTGTAATATAAACAATAATGTTTTTAATTTTATTTCTGGGGATAACTCCCTTGTCGAAGAAACTTTATGGTGATTAAGTAATGCAGCAATAATTTCCGAAATTCGTCCAGTTCCAATATTATTTATCATCAAACAATGCTTTAATATTTACATCAAGTGCATTTGCAATTTTTTCAATATTAATTAGAGTAATGTTTTTTTCTGATCTTTCGATCATCCCAATGTAAGTTCTATGCAATTTAGCTTTAAACGCTAATTGCTCTTGTGAAAGACCTTTTATTTTCCTTAATTCCCTTACTCTTTCACCAAACTTAATTAATATTTTTTTTTCAGATTGCATTGCTAATTTTAGTATGCAAAGCTAACTTTAGCTATTCTATAATACAACATACTATAGTTAGCATTTTCACTTAAAAGGATGACATTAGAACAGAGATTGAGATAGCAGCAATTAGTTTGAGAGTAAGATTCACTTGTTCTGCCCCCTCCCAACCCTATGCAAGCTCCCCCTCCCCCACAAAAAAATCCCCCCTTATGCTTGGTTTTACCAAAAAAAAACATCATCTTAATGTCATATTTGTGTCAGCGGCTTAAAGGCTTGCTTTTTAGCCAATAACAAATTGTAATTTGGGTAAAATTATAGGTGGTTGGGGCTGGCAGTGTTAGACGTTGCAGTGCAACGTCTGTACCGAACCAAATCCCTTTAATATTCCAACGCATCATCCTACACATTTCATACAATGATAAAACTCTCCTTTCGCAATCCCTATTTAATTGTGGTAATGGCTTTGATCGTTATCCTCATCAGCTTGGTATCTATTAATAAACTGGCCATTGATATTCTGCCTAAGTTTAAAACATCGGCGGTGCAGGTGTTAACACTTTACCCTGGTATGCCTGCCGAAGTAATAGAAAAAGATATTACTAGCCGTATTGAAAGATGGACAGGGCAATCGGAAGGGATTGTACGACAAGAATCGAAAAGTATTATTGGGGCTAGTATTGTACGGGATCACTTTCGAGAAGATATTGACCCGAATACGGCCATGTCGCACGTTACGTCTTACGCCATGTCCGACCAATATTACCTCCCTCCTGGCACGCTGCCGCCTATGGTAATGCCCTACGATCCTACCGCTTCTATTCCGCTTTGTTTACTAGCCGTTAGTAGCGAAACCAAAACGGGCAAAGAACTCTACGACCTTTCTTATTTTAACCTTCGCAATATGCTAGGCGGTATTCAAGGCATTGTTGCACCTGCGGTGTATGGGGGGAAGCTGCGCCGCATCTACATCTACGTAGAACCCGATAAACTCGAAGCTCGTGGACTCTCGGCATTGGATGTGATGAATGCCGTGCAGAAAAGCAGTACGATGATTCCGACAGGCTTTGCCAATATTGGGGATATTAATTACAATGTAAATGCTGGGGGCTTAATTAAACACATCGAGGATTTTAACAATATTGTGGTGAAGTACGATAATGGTGCACCTATTTATGTAAAGGATGTAGGATACGCCAAAGATGCAGGAGCCATACAAACCAATATTGTACGTATTAACGGACGAAAACAGGTGTATGTGCCTATCTACAAACGTCCTGGCGCAAATACCATCGAATCGGTTGAGCGTATTCAATCCTCTTTAGCGCAATTAAAGGAGCGACTTCCCAATGATGTAAACCTCGATATTATCTTCGACCAATCCTCGTATGTTCGTAATTCTATACAAGGTTTAACTAATGCAGGAATTAGCGGTTTGGTGCTGGTAATACTGGTGCTGCTGCTCTTTTTAGGAAACATTCGGTCAGCCTTTGTGGTGGCTTTAAGCTTGCCTTTGTCGGTGCTGTTTGCTTTTATTGGCTTGTACTTTTTTGGCGAATCTATAAACAGCATGACACTAGGAGGGCTTGCTTTAGCACTAGGTCTGCTAGTAGATAATTCTATTGTGGTGCTAGAAAATACCGACCGACATTTGCGAATGGGCAAATCCTCGACACAAGCAGCTATGGATGCCGCAACCGAAGTTGCCCTGCCTGTTTTGGCTTCTACGCTGGTAATTATTGTGGTGTTTTTTCCGATTCTATTTTTAACAGGTGTTGCCAAATATTTGTTTAGTTCGCTGGCTGTCAGCGTATCCTTTTCCATGATTGGCTCTTACTTATTTTCCTTAACTTTAATTCCGATTACGGCTGCTTATTTTTTCCGCAACTACCTCCCAAAAAGCGAAACCGAACGCCGCAAAAGTTTCTTTGAACGATTTTTTGATAGATTGAAAAATGGCTACCAAGGAATTTTGGCTTGGGTACTCGGACATCGTTTTATTACCGTTGCCATTACCCTCCTCCTTTTTGTAGGGTCCCTATTTTTATCTACGCAATTAGGATACGAACTATTTCCTAGAATGGATGTAGGACAGCTTGAAATGTATGTGCGTTTTGAGCCAGGCACTCGCCTAGAAAAATCGGATGAACAGATTGCACAAATTGAAGAAACCGTAAAACAGGTTGTAGGCAAGGAACTCAATATGACCGTATCGAACATTGGCGTATTTTACGATTGGCCAGCCGCCTACACGCCTAACTCTGGTACACAGGATGCCTTCATGAAAATTCAATTAAAAAAGAGCCATACGACTCCCACTTTTAAAATGGCTAAAAAATTACGAGAACGCCTAAACAACGATTATCCTGGCGTTGAGTTTAGTTTTAATACAGGCGGAATCATTACTGCTGCTCTCAACTACGGTCTCCCCTCGCCTATTGCCATTCAAATTAGAGGCAACGATTTGTTTAAAGCCAACGAAATTGCGAGGCAAATTAGAGACGATGTGCGAGGCATTAAAGGCGCAAAAGATGTGCGTATTTTACAACGCCTAGACCAACCCCAACTCGATATTGATATTGACCGTGTAAAAGCCGCCGAAATGGGCGTACATGCAGAAGATGCCGTAAAAAATATTGTATCGAGCTTAAATTCGAGTACCGTTTTTGCCAAAACTTTTTGGATTGACGAGCGCAATGGTAACCACTATTTTGTAGGCGTAACCTATCCCGAACACCTGATTGATAACGAACGAAGCATTGGCAATGTAAGCGTAAATAGCCAAATTAGCGACAAGGCTGCCCTAGTCAAAAACTTTGCCGATATTAACCACACAACTGCCCCTACCGAAGTCAATCACCTCAACTTAACTCGTGTTACCGATATACATGTAAACGTAGAAGACGAGGATATTGGTACCGTAGCCGCCCGCATCAGCAGTAAGCTCGATAAGATGGAATTTCCGCAAGGATATGAGGTGAAAATTAGAGGAGAAATTGAACAAATGGAAAGCTCGTTTACCAATTTAGGCATAGGCTTAATCCTAGCAATTTTATTATCATATTTAATTATTGTGCCGCTGTTCCGTTCCTTCATTCAGCCGTTAATTATTTTAATTGCTGTTCCTTTAGGATTGATTGGCGTGGTGCTGATGTTGTTTTTAACCAATACCAATGTCAATATACAATCTATTATGGGGGTGATTATGATGGTAGGAATTTCGGTGGCGTATGGTAATATTTTAATTGATAGAATTAACCGTTTAGTGGAAGCAGGCAAACCCCTAAAGGATGCCATCATCGACGGCTGTACCGACCGCCTCCGCCCTGTACTCATGACGACTTTTACAACGGTGTTTGGTTTACTTCCAATGGCACTTGGGCTTCAAATTGGTGGCGAAGCAAATGTACCTTTAGCACGCGCTATTATTGGAGGGGTGTTGGCTGCTACGTTTTTAACGCTGGTCGTTATTCCTATTTTGTATACGCTTTTTGCGAAAAAAACGGCAGGCGAAACTAGGGTTTCTTGATTTTTGAATTTTGAATTTTGATGCTTGAAATTTGATTTTTGAATTTTTATATACTGATGATTCTTTTCATTTAAAATTTAAGATCGAAAATTTAGAATTTAAAATTTATTTACCTGCTAACGATTGTTTCCACAAAGTACTCTTATGCTTCGCCTAAAATAATTGTCTAAAACAGCGATGTAGACTTACTATTTTTTTAAAAAATAGTAAGTCTTTGCTTCGATTATGTTTTAGGTGAATTGCAAGGAGTTTTACATACTTATGGTGGGGGGGGGCTTAACAAACCACCGACCCCAGCGGGGTCAAAGTATGTTAGCAAGATAAGCAAAAAACAATCACCGACCCCAGCGGGGTCGCACCTTGCAAAATATTTCAATTGATTAAAAAACAACCCAATTACATCAGCACAACATCCAATAAATCCAAAAATCCATGCCATACAAATTCAAATATTTTATGTGGATGATTTTTTGGTGGATATGGAAACGTAGAGAAAATTCATGAATTTTCTCTACGCAACAACGATTAAAAAACGACAAAACAACTACTAACATAGGCTTGTTACTAACCACTTAAAATAACAACAAAACAACCTGACTGCTGACAGTAAGCGAAGCGCACGTTCTGAC
Organism: Bacteroidota bacterium; assembly: GCA_020630215.1. Taxonomy (GTDB): domain Bacteria; phylum Bacteroidota; class Bacteroidia; order Chitinophagales; family UBA2359; genus JAHDBT01. Next base: position 15,201 of record JAHDBT010000028.1, on the reverse strand, counting down.
CACTGACAGCTAAAAAAATAAAAACATCTCAAAATGAGCAAACAGATACTAAACATTTCTTTATTACTCCTCCTTGGATGCAGCACCTTCCTAGCATTCCAAGGCTGCCAAACCAATATGGAAGACGAAACAGCTTCCTCTTCGTCCTACACCTCTTCGCCCTCTTCCCCTACTGCTACACAAGCTAATATAGGTGGGAACAGCGGTTCGAGTGGTAATTACACAGGCGAAAAACCCGTGGTGCAGGTAGAACGTCCTCAAAAAAGAAGCTTCGAGGGGACGATAGAAATTACGGGGTCGGTACAAGCCAATCAGGTAGTGCATTTACATGCAATGGAAGGGGGAATTGTAAAATCCATTAAAAAAGATATTGGTGATTATGTAAAACGAGGACAAGTAATTGCCGTTTTAGAAAATCCAGAACTGTATCAACAAATGAAAAAAGCGGAGGCAGGGATAAAAATGGCGGAAGCTAAATACAAACAAGCAGATGCTAAACTGCAAATTGCTCGTGCTTCTATTAGAAAGTATCAGGCAATAGTGAATGCTAGGTCAGCTACGTTTCAACGGCTAAAACAAGTGGCAGCAAAAGCCGAAGATTTAGTAACTGCCGAAGACCTAGAAACTGCCGAAGCAGAATGGAATATTGCGATGGCAGAACTCGATGCGGCCAAAGCAACGCCTGCCAGCGCACAAGCAGAAATTGATGCCGCCAATGCAGAAAAGGAAGGTGCTACTGCCATGAGAGAAGCCGTAAATGTACGCAGCGAAATGCTCACCGTTACCGCCCCCTTTAGCGGCTATATTGCCAACCGATATGTTGATAATGGAACGCTTTTACAAAACGCCATTAGCAACCCAAATGCCAAACCTATTGTTGATATTGTGGATGTTAGCAAGGTGCGTTTAGTGATTGATTATCCTGAATCGGATATTGCTTATATTAGCAAAGGTACACCTGTAAAAATTGATTTCCCAGAGCTAGGCGGAAAACCTTACGAAGCAAAAATTACCCGTATGGCCGCCGCCTTAAATCCGCAATCAAAAACGGTTCGTGCGGAGATTGACTTGCCGAATAAAGGAGGCAAAATTAAGCCTGGCATGTATGCTAAAGTCAGTACAAGTCAAAAAAGTCCAGCAGGGAATTTATCGGTGAATACGCAAGCGATTACTTCTGTAAAAAACCAATTGTTTATTTATAAAGTAAACGACAACCAAGTCCAAAAAATCCCTGTACGAGTGGGTTTAGAAGACAAACACCACATTGAAGTAATTAGCGACCAACTGAGCGAAAACGATTTTGTGGTGGTACAAGGAAAAGGCTTAATTAGCGATGGCATGGAAGTAATTGCCAAAGAAAAAGGAGGAAAATAATGCAGCAACACCCTATTACAAATACCAATATTAAAATGCGAATTGTACCCTTTATTCTACTCTTGTTTTTACTAGGACTAAGTGTTAATACCCAAGCCCAAACAAAGGTAAAAACCAAAACCATGGCCCTCGATTTAGAAAACGCGTTGCAACTAGCAGGAGCCAATAATCTTACGATAAAAGCCTATCAGCTAAAACATGAGGAAGCTATTGCACAACATAAATCAGCTAAAGAGTGGTGGTATCCTACCATTCAGGCAGGAATTCGGCTGCACCAGCTAAATGGGGCAGTAATGAATGGCGACGGACGTTTTTTTACCAATGTTGACCGCCAAAATGTATGGGGTGGAATTGGAGCAAACTTAGAGCTAGACTTAGGAAATGGCATTTTTAGTGCCGCTGCTGCCAAGCAAAAAATAGCCGCTACACAGATGGCTACCAAAGCCGCTAAAAACGAAACGATTCTTGCCGTTGTACATCAGTATTACGATTTACAATCGGAACAAATGAAAAACTTTGCCCTCCAACAATTAAAGGAACAATCGGAAGAAATGGCGGCGCAATTAGAAGTGCAAGTAGACGTAGGCTTGGGGTATAAATCGGATTGGTTATTGGCAAAAAGCAATATCAGTCACCAGCACATTGCCATTAAAAAAAGCGAGGGCGAACTCTACGCCAAATCTGCCAAACTAGCGCAATTACTCAACATGAAAGATGGTGTACAATTGTTTATTGCTGATACTGCCTTAGTACCTGTAGAACTAGTTGACGAAAGCAAGATTGATGCAATGGTGATAGGTAATCATCCTGCTTATAAAAGCACGCAATTGCAATTGGATGTGGTAAAAGCCGAACGCAATGTTATTGGTAAAGGGCTACTGCTTCCTACCCTAAGTCTTGGCGTTTCGAATGCTATTTTTGGCGATATTTTTTCTCCTACCGACATTGAATTTCAAACAATGGACCCACTATACAATACCTTTCAAATTAATGGGAGCATTATGTGGCGTTTACCCCTCAACAACCTTTTTGGCGCAGGCGACCGCCGATTATACGATGCCAAAATGACCCTCTACGAAAATCAACTACAACAAATACAAACCCAATTAGGTAGTGAAATTAATGCCGCTTACGCCCAACTAATTGCTGCTAGAGAACAAATTGAAATTGCTAAGGAAGGAATGGCTTTTGCCAAAGAAGCCATTGAGCAAAGCATCGAACGACAAAAAATGCGTACTGCACAGGCCTTTGAGGTTTTTCAAGCACAGGAGTATTTTATCCGTTCGCAGATGGATTATTTTGATGCGGTTAATCAGTACAACAAAGCGCAGTATAGTTTGTATTTGGCGATGGGGAATGATTTATAAGGGGTAAATTGGTTTATTGTTGAATGGTTCTATTGTTATTAGTCCCTATAGAATTACGTTACTATTCCGCACCTCAAATGCTGAGTAATAACAAAATTATTATGAAAATAACACATAACATATCTCCCCTACTCCCACATCCCTGGCATAACAAACTCCAACAAATGCAGATCAGGATCTCTAAAATAAAAAGATTTGTAGCGTTGTTTCCATGTTACTTCCTGCTCAATTTCGATGCCTTTGCTGATTAAATGAGTTTTCCATATTTCGTAATCTTCTGCATTGGTTTCAAAGGCAAAATGCTGTTGCCCTTGTCCAAAATGCGGGGGGAGTTTGTTTTTTGTTTTGGTATTTTCGGCATTAAAAAAAAGCAATACGGAGCTGCCTGCTCTAAAAAAAACATGTTGTTCTACTGCAAAGGTAATGAGTGGTAATTGTAATATTTCTTCGTAAAACTGCTTGGTGCGCTGTAAATCTTTTACATACAAACAGGTTTCCTTAATGTAATTAATGGTCATTTTTTTGTATTTTTGAGTTAGTAATGCAAGGTAATTATTTCATCAAAAATACAAGCCACAACTCATGAAAAATATATTGTACACTTTATGCTTATCTTTCCTTATCCTTGTTGCTGCCAACCATACTGCCAAAGCGCAATTACTCATCCGCAGTGGTGTAAAAGGCGGTTTTAATGCATCGGGCATGGTATTAACCCAAAAAATAGATCAAGCTATTAATCCAGGTTTTCATTTTGGCTTATTTGTATGGATGCCATTGAGTAAAAAGCTAGGTGTAAAATCGGAAGTTTTGTATACCCAAAAGGGATATATGGAACAGCAAATAACCATTAGTGGTCAAGCGAATTTATTTTTTAATAGCAATTATTTAGAAGTACCCATTTTATTGCAAACAAACTTAGGAGGCGATGGGCTACAAGCATTTTTTAATGTAGGTCCTTCTATTGGTTATTGGCTAAGTGGTAAAACCATTACTCGTTTTCCGTCTACTAATGAATCACCTATTAAAACCGATATTGTTTTTGATACCCATGAGTATAATAGAATCGAATTGAGTTTAAATGCTGGTATTGGCGTTTTACTTCCTTTACAAAAAATGGATGCGTTTTTAGAAGTTCGTTATGGACAAGGATTAAGCAATATGCAGGCTAATTTACCAGCTAATTTTGTAGCTCGAAACCAAGTAATTAGTGCAACTGTTGGCTTAATGTTTGGCCGTGGCGATGATTAATAAAAGTGACCATCTTGTATAAATAGCATCCTAAATTTGCAAATTTACATTATGAAAGATTATTATAAAATACTAGGTGTGGGGCGCAAGGCCACACAAGAAGAAATTAAAAAGGCTTATCGAAAACTGGCCCTTAAATATCACCCTGATAAAAACCAGGGCAATAAAGCTTCGGAAGATAAATTTAAGGAAATTGCCGAAGCTTATGAAGTGCTAAAAGACCCTACTAAGCGTAAAAATTACGACCGTTTTGGTAAATACTGGAAAGGGGCTGGCAATCGTGGTGCTGGTGCTGGTGCTGGCGGACGTGGTGGTTTTGAAGATATTTTTGAGCAATTTAATCGCCAAAGAGGTCAGAATATTAACATGGAGGATTTGTTTGGCAGCGATATTTTTGAGCAATTTTTTAGAGGATTCACAGGCGCAGGTGGCGGAAGAAATACTGGTAGAGGACAACAATCTTACGGCTCGGGCAGAAAAGGCAGCGATTACCAAAGCCAAATGCCCATTACTTTAGAGGAGGCTTATCATGGATTGGATAAAACCGTACGAATTAAAGGCGAAACGGTAAGTGTGCCTATAAAAAAAGGCATTAAAAATGAACAGGTTATTAAGCTAAAAGGCAAAGGCGCAGCAGGTATTAATGGTGGCAAACGAGGAGATTTACGCCTTACCATCCACATTAACCCCCACGATATTTTTACTCGTAAAGGCGACGATTTACATTGCGATTTACTAGTAGATTTATATACGGCGGTGCTAGGAGGGAAAGCAAAATTACCCACCTTTAAAGGGACAAAAAAAATTTCTATTGGGCCGCAAACGAGCAATGGCAAGGTGTTGCGTTTAAAAGGGCTGGGAATGCCCAACTTAAAAGAGCCAAATGTTTACGGTAATTTATATGCAACCGTGCAGGTACAAATTCCTAGTAATTTAAGTGAACAGGAGTTGGCTTTGTTTGAACAATTAAAAGTTTTAAGGGATTAAATCTATTTGCCCATATAATGTGACCTAGAAATTAAATCTAGCACAAAGTATTGGTAATCAAAACATAATAAAATGGTAAAAAAAAGACCAAACTCAAATAGAGATTGGTCTTCCTTGTTTTAAGTGTATATTTTGCTATGTAATAGCATCAACTCTTAATTAAATAATGAGCTGCTTAAAGTTCTTCTACAGAATAAACATCGTTTGTTACATTTATTCTTCCGAAAGTTTTAAGTGCCCCAACATCATCAGGGTCATCATAGTAGTCTAAATCATCGCTATTAATCATGTTAGCTGTATTTGTTTGCTTAAAGCTACCAGTAAGTAGTGAGCCTTTTTGCTCATAGCTAACCGTAATAGGAAACGATAATAATTGTGGATTAATCGTATCGTGTAAGGCATTATACCATAAATTAACAACCAGATCATAATCTCCGTCAGCTAAATCAGGCGTTAACATAACTTCTGGACAATCGGCAGTAGCAGCATAAGCAGATAATTCACCGTCTGCATCATAAAGAAACATGTCTAAGTCTACATTGCCGCAGAAAGGAGATTCCACTTCATTAACAACAGCAGAACCCGCCCAATCAAAAGTAACAGTTAAACCAGCATCTACATAATTTTTTAGCTCAATATCAACTGTTTGAGAAGTAAAGTTAACATTTGGCGTAACTGCATCACCAATTTGCAGTTTAATAGTTTCTGTTTCTTCAAATTCGTAATCACTATGAATAATAATTGTTCCATATCCTACGGTTTTATAAGCAGGAATGTATACGCTATGGTCGATAGTAAAATCTGTTCCTTCAATAGCATCGCCACCTATTTGTTGAACATTAAAAGAAACATCAACAATTTGTGGTTCACTAAGTGTAATACTATACAACATTTCGACATCAGCTTCTACCATAGAAGTTGGAACATCCGCAATATCTAATACAGCTGTAGGGTTTTTAGGTGTAATTGTACTTGCCCCTGTGTAGTCGTCTTTTTTACATCCAGCTATTATTAATAGCAAGAGCAAAGACATTCCTAGTAGGGAATTTATATACTTCATTTTAAATTATTTAGATTTATAAAATAGAATTTACCTAAAAAGACATTACTGTCTATTTTAATTTTAAAGGAATAAAGCAAACCAAAGACTAAAGTAAAAAATTTAGCACCTTGGTTTGCTATTTTTTAGGTAACATTGATGTTATGGATTCTTAACTAGTATATCGTCAAACTGACGAGTTCCAGTATCTCTGATATATCCATAAGATATACTAATAATATCCTCGCCATTATCTACAAGTTCGGCAGTATTAACACAACTAACATCTGGTAAATTAGATGCGTTTGCAGGGCAAGTAGCGAGTTCGTCGCCATCCCATACCGTTTGCAAATCTCCGTTGTATTCTTTAGGAATAGTAATGGTATAATCATCATTAATTTCAAAGTAAAATACATTAGGATCATTTGGCCAAGGACCGATAGCAGTCATTCTATAAGTAGTTATGGTAACCGACTCAATAACACGTAGGTACTCACCAGAGTAATCTGCTGCTAAACCAGGTGCTGTAGAAGGGTGAATATACCAACCTTGAACAATGTTATATAAACCTGCAAAACGACTAGAAACAGCAATTTTAGTAGTTCCAACATTTAGATGATCCTTACCTTCGCTAGTTTTAGAACGGTAAGAAAGTTCCCAGTAGTCGCCAATATCAGGAACTACATCATCTAAAGAAGCTCCATTAAGCGTTAAGCCTTCTCTTAACTCTGGAGGTGTTACAGTAAAATCTAAAATAGAGGTGGCATTTTCAGAAATATCGAATGATTTAACTAAACGTTCATTAGAAACAACTTCGTTTCCGTCCTCATCAGATGTAACATATTTATTATACACTTCGATTGTTTGTGTTTTTACATCCCCTTGAAAAACCTTAATGCTAGCACCAAAAGATTGATCATCGCCATTGTCGGGAATAAAATTATATAGAGGTGTTAGTACCTCAACTAAACCACCAGTAACAGCATTTTCCGTTGCAATATCTTGTATATCTTCACAAGCATTAAACGTAAAAACAGTTGCTAATAGCAGTAGTATGATTGAAATTTTTTTCATTTGAATTTATTTTCGTTAATTAAATTAAAGAGATTTAAGCAGGGGAAAAATAGCCCGCTACAATTTATGGGTATAGCTTAAGTATTGTTTTTAACATTAATTACCATGTTAAATAACTATAAATAACCATACGCATATAAACTTTAAATTAGTTCATCCACCAAACATCAGTTGTTAATGCATCAGCTCCTTGAGAGCCTACTGCAGCCTCATAATTTGCTTTATTAACTGATTGTTCTTGAACTGGATAAGTATAACGAGAAGGAATTTGATCAATAGCTCCTTCAAGGGCAGGTGTTAATTGCGGGTAACCTGTTCTACGATATTCTGTCCAAGCTTCTACGCCCTGAGCAAATAAGCCAATCCAGTTTTGTTCTGCTATTAACTTTAAACCAGTACCAGATGAATACGCAATAATACTTTGACCTACATAAGCATCATAGTCTTCTTGTGATAATCCATTTGCCATAAAAGAAGCGTGAATACCACTATTATAGAACGTTGCAGCATCACCACCAATCAAACCTCTTTCTGCTGCTTCTGCCATTAAAAATTGCAATTCAGAATAAGACATGAAATAGCCTGGTGCTGTTGCTTCTAAGTAGTGTAGTCCAATAGAAGAAACAGTATTAATATTGTATGTAGGACTAGGTACATCGGTAAGGCCAGAAGGTTTACCAAAATAACTACCATCTTCAAGAGGTTGCGCACAAACACCTAAACGAGGATCGCTAAGAGATGTTAAAAAGTCAATAAGTGTAGAATTTACCTTCCACTCGTTTCTTGGACCAAATACAACTGTTTCGTAAATTGGATTAGCATTAGGATCTGCACTTAAGTAAATAATTTTAGCTTCATCTGCATTAGAAGTAAAAACTGGACGATTTTCTACAATGTCTTTTAATTCCACTGAAACGTCTTTCTTTCCAGAAATACGCATTAAACAACGAAACTTTAAAGAATTAGCAAACTTTTGCCATCCAGAAGCATCTCCATCATATAAAATATCAGAAGAGGCGTTTAGTTCACCACTAGCTTGGTTAAACAAAGTATTGGCTTCATCTAACATGGCTAAAATGCCATCGTAAACGGCTTCTTGAGAATCGTATTTAGGTTGAAAAATTCCTTCATCAAACTTAACAGCTTCTGAGAAAGGAATATCGCCAAACATATCTGTAAGTACAGAATAACCATAAGCTTGCATAGTAAGACCTACGGCTTGCATCGTTGCATTTTCCTCTGTTAAAGCAATTGTTTGTATACTTTTTGCATCAGAAATTACATCTTCATAAAATCCTTCCCAAATAAGGTCTTGAATAACAGCCGGACGAGGTATATATCGAGCCTCATCATTGTATTGTACTTTTGAAAAATGTTGTGCCCAACATGCGCCCATATCACCGCCCACAAAAGTACTGTAAAGAATATTTCCTGCATTTCTTACTACATCGCCTACTAGTAAACCAGAGGGTACAGTAATAGCAGCATTAGGATTCGTGTTAATTTCTTCAAAATCTTTATCACAGCTAGTAGTGCTAGCAAATCCTAATACTATTAATATCATTAATTGAATTTTCTTCATAATATTAGTGTATTTAATAGAGTTAGTAAATAAATTAGAATTTTAAACTAAGGTTAACACCTAAACTGCGAACAGAAGGTAATTGACCAAATTCTTGTCCTTGTTCTCCATTATCACTACTAAACGCTGATTCTGGATCGATATGTGGAGCTCTTTTGTAGATAAATCCTAAGTTTCTACCAACAAATGCGAGGCTTGCTTTTTGGAAGAAAGTACGAGAAACAATGTGCTGAGGAATATCAAAACCTACCATTACTTGACGTAATTTCACGAATGAAGCATCAAATACAGAACCTTCTGCTACACTGTTTACATAAGCTGCTTTGTTATAAGTCTCTGCGCTTACTACCACATCATTAGCTACATAAACAGGTTCTTCTTCCGTACCAACATTTTTAACACCTTCTGAAACAATACCTACTTCACGACCAACTAAGGTTTCGTTTAACACACCTGCAAAACGTCCCCAAGTATTTGTCATACTAAAAATTTCGCTGCCTTTTCTAGCATCAATAATACAATTTAAAATAACTCCTTTAAAGTTACCATCTAAAGAAACACCGCCAGTCCAGTCTGGTTGAATATCTCCCAGTACTTTACTTTCGCCAACTACTGGAACACCTTTTTCATGGATAATATTACCACTATCATCTCTTTGGTAAGAAGGGCCAAATATAACACCATAAGGTAAGTCTTCCCGAGCTTGAACTTCTACATTCCACTGACCACCAAGTGTTAAGGCATCTAATCCTTCTAAAGAAAGCACTTTGTTATTGTTCTTAGCAAAATTAACACTGATGTCTAAGTTAAAATCACGCGTTTTTATTAAAGTAGTTCCTAATTGTAACTCTATACCATTGTTCTGCATTTCGCCAATGTTCTGCCAAGCTGTTAAGTAGCCCGAAGCAGCAGAAACACCCACAGGAACAATTAGATCGTAGCTTTTTTGTGAATAATAAGTAACATCTAAACGCAATTTATTGCGGAATAAACGAGTATCAAGACCAAACTCAACACCATCTGTAGTTTCAGCAAAAAGATTAGGATTGTTTAATTCATCAGGGTTAAAAGGTAAAGAAACACTTCCCCAGGTTTCTGGTCTAAATTCATATACTTGTTGTAATTTGTAAGGTACTAATGCACCAAGACCACCTACACGTGCCCATCCACCTCTAACTTTTAAGAAAGATAAAATTGGTGAGTTAACTTGGAATAAATCAGTAACTACTGCACTTAATGTAACAGAAGGATAGAAGAAAGAGTTGTTTTCAGGAGGCAATACACTTGCCCAATCGTTTCTACCAGTAAAATCCAAATAGATCGCATCTTTAAATCCTAGCTGACCAAAGAATAACAAACTATTAATACGGCTTTCTTCAATTAAGCTTTCTAAAATAGCAGGGGAGCCAGATTTTACATTTAGAAGCGTATATACATTAGGAAGTTCTAACTGTTGTGCTTCGCCCCATAATCTGTTATACTTACGATCCATTCTAGCAGCACCTGCATTTAAACTTAATTCAAGGTCATCCGTAAGTCTTTTATTAAAACCTAAAATAGCTTGCGAGTTTACTTCAGAGAAGTTTCTAGTAATTTGACGATAAAAACCTTCTTGGTTTTCATTACTACCTTTTGCTTTAATTTCATTAGTAACAGAAGACCAAGTATCGGTACCTGTAGTAATGTTAAGGTTAAACATATCATTAATTTGATAATTTAAACCAACATTACCTAAAATTCTGTTTTTGTTTAACTGGTTTAGGTTGGTGTTTAACACCCAATATGGATTGTTTTGGAATTGCGTATTCCAGTTAAGCGGTGTGCCTTCTGCAGGCGTACTTGGATCGGCCAATGGTAAGTTCTCGTAATCTTTTAATTTGTTAAAATCAACCTGACGACCAGACCAAATCATTTGCTGTACTGGGTTTTCGTTGTTATAACCACCTGTAGGTAAGTTATCACTACCAGAATTGATGTAATTAACCGTTAAAGATGCGGTTAACTTATCAGCTACTTTTAAAGAAGAAGCCCCCCCTATGTTAATTTTTTGAAAATCCGTATTAGGTATAATCCCTTTTTGGTTCATTAAACCTAAAGATAAACGATAACTCGCATTCTCTGCACCACCTGTAATAGCCAAATTGTTATTAGTGGTCATACCCGTATCATAAAAATCTCGGATATTATTTGGTTTAGAAACCCAAGGAGTTGGAGCACCATCGTTTTCATAAGAATCGAACTGAACAAATTCTAAACCTACATCTAAAGGCGGTCCCCAGCTTTCATCTACACCACCATCACTAGTAGTACCATCAACAAACCGAAAGTAGTCTGCATTACCACCTTGTCCATAAGAGTTTTGGAAAGTTGGTAATAACAATGGCGTTTCAAAAGAGGTAGTAGAATTAAAGCTAATGCCAATTCCTTTTTTACCAAATTCCCCTTTTTTAGTAGTAATTACAATTACACCATTTGATGCACGCACCCCATAAAGTGCCGCTGCATTAGGACCTTTTAAAACAGACATTGTTTTGATGTCATCTGGGTTAATGTCGGCAATACCATTGGGTTGGTCAAAACCACCACTAGAACCTGCATTACCATAGTTGGTGTTGTCTATCGGAACACCATCTACTACAAATAAAGGTTGGTTGTCTCCTGTAAGTGAAGAAGAACCACGAAGGGTAATACGAGTAGAAGCACCTACTGCACCCGAACTGTTGTTAATTTGTACCCCGGCAACTTTACCGTTAAGGGCATTTACAATATTGGCCTCGCGTGCTTGCGTAAAGCCATCCCCTTCCAAATCTTGTACGGAATAACCTAGGGACTTCTCTTTTTTGGAAATACCTAAAGCCGTAATAACTACGTCTTCTAACTCAACACCTTGGCTGAGAGCTATATCCATTGTAGTGCCGTTAATGTCTACAATTTGTGGGGTATACCCAACATAACTAAAGGTGAGCTGAGTTGCATCAGCAGGGACTTCGATGGTGTAAATCCCATCAAAATCGGTAATAGTACCTTTTGCGGTACCAGTAATAACCACGTTTACACCTGGTAAGGGATCGCCATTCGTGGCATCCGTTATTTTACCAGATATACTCTTTTGAGCATATACTTGCACGACCATTGCAAGCATAAGTAAAGAGAGTAAATAAAGCTTCTTCATACTTTGCTTTTTTGGTTAAGAAAAATGATTGAATTGAAATATATAATATAATGTTTCTTTTGTTCTCAGCAATTGTTTTTTACAGATTGTCTGTTAATAGTCCCAATTATTAACAAGCAAAATTGCTGAAGACAGCCCCCAACCAAGCTGTATAGAACATTATAATTACATAAAGATAAGGATTTTTTTAGATTAAAAGCTATCAATAGATTAATTGTTATGCTTAAATCGGCAAGAAATTTTGAGGATAAAGTTACCCTTTATATAAGAGCATTAAGAGTATTGTTAGGTTGCAAGGATGCTGTAATTAAAAATAAATTATTTATTGTATTATTATTTGTTTTACCCTGTGATATAACTTGAAAAACACTAACCTAATTTTAAACAAGCACTTATACTTTTCGTTTAAAAATATTTATGCATTTAGGTTTAATTATAGTCTGCTATTTTCTTTGTTTGTAAAATATCAACAAAAATGACTTTTACATTTACATGACACCTAAATTTTAGGAAGAAATTTGTGTTAACTTATTGCTTTTCCTTAACAAATAGAAAAGTAAAAATTTAAGGATGTAGTCGTTTCTGATACATTTGAATGGTGTTTTCTATGCCATAGTATAAAGCGTCTGCCACTAAAGCATGCCCAATAGAAACTTCTAATAAGGAGGGTATTTCTTGGTTAAAATATTTCAGGTTATCGAGGTTCAAATCATGACCGGCATTTACCCCTAGTCCAACAGCAGTTGCAAACTCGGCAGCCTTCCTATAATCGCTAATAGCGGCTTCGTTATTGTTGGCGTAATTGGCGGCATAAGGTCCCGTATAAAGTTCTATTCTATCGGCTCCTACCTTTAATGCGCCTTCTATCATTTTCCGTTTTGTTTCTATAAACAGGCTCACCCTAATGCCTGCTTCTTTTAATTCGCCAATAATGTCTTTTAGCAAACTTTCGTTGCTAAGGGTATCCCATCCTGCATTAGAGGTCAACACATCGGGCGGGTCGGGTACTAAGGTGCATTGATGCGGTTTTACCTCTCTAACCATTGCCATAAATCGTTTGCCAGGATAGCCCTCAATATTAAATTCTGTGCTAACAACTGGTTTTAAATCATAGGCATCTTGGTAGCGTATGTGTCGCTCATCGGGGCGAGGATGTATGGTAATGCCCTCCGCACCAAAACGTTCACAGTCTTTGGCAAACTGTACTACATTAGGCAGGTTGCTGTTTCGTGCATTTCGCAGTAAAGCTATTTTGTTAATGTTTACACTTAATCGGGTTTTCATAGTTTTTTTTATTTATCTGCTTGTAAGTAGTCGGACAAAAATAATCGACACATTATTTATGCCCAACTATTTAGATAAAAAAAGGGATTTCTCTTTTCAGAAAAATCCCATTGTTTTGTATTGGTAAAAAAGGCAATTTTCTAGTAGCGGTAGTAATCAGGTTTGTAAGGACCTTCTGGCGTTACACCAATATAACTTGCTTGTTCGCTAGAAAGTTCGTCTAATTCTACGCCAATTTTTGCTAAGTGTAAACGAGCTACTTTTTCGTCTAAATGTTTAGGTAGCATATACACTTTGTTTTCGTACTGATCGGTATTTTGCCATAACTCTAACTGCGCTATTACTTGGTTGGTAAATGAGTTAGACATTACAAACGACGGGTGACCTGTAGCACAACCTAAGTTTACTAAACGACCTTCGGCTAAGATAATAATATCTTTACCATCTATGGTATACTTATCAACTTGTGGTTTTATTTCTACTTTGCTATCGCCATGTGTTCCGTTTAACCAAGCCATGTCTATTTCATTGTCGAAGTGGCCAATGTTACAGATAATGGCTTTGTCTTTAGCATTTTGGAAGTGACTAGCACCGATAACGTTTTTACAACCTGTAGCAGTAACTACAATGTCGGCACGTTTAACAGCGTCGGCCATTTTCTTTACTTCAAATCCGTCCATAGCTGCTTGTAAAGCGCAAATTGGATCAATTTCGGTAACAATTACTCTAGCACCTGCGCCACGTAACGAAGCTGCCGAACCTTTACCAACATCGCCATAACCAGCAACAACAGCAACTTTACCAGCCATCATCACATCCGTAGCACGACGAATTGCATCTACACAAGATTCTTTACAACCATACTTGTTATCAAATTTCGATTTAGTAACCGAATCATTGATATTGATAGCAGGCAATGGTAAAGTACCTTTTTCTACACGCTCGTATAAACGGTGAACGCCTGTAGTTGTTTCTTCCGAAATACCTTTGATGTTGGCTACTAATTCAGGATAACGGTCGAGTACCATATTGGTTAAATCGCCACCATCATCTAAAATCATATTTAATGGACGACTTGGGTCGCCAAAAAATAAAGTTTGCTCAATACACCAATCAAATTCTTCCTCGTTCATACCTTTCCAAGCAAAAACTGGCACATTTGCAGCAGCAATTGCCGAAGCAGCATGGTCTTGTGTAGAAAAAATATTACAAGACGACCAACGTACTTCTGCGCCTAGGTCTACTAGGGTTTCGATAAGTACTGCCGTTTGAATGGTCATGTGTAAACAACCTGCAATACGAGCACCTTTTAAAGGCTGTTGCCCTTTGTACTCTTCTCGAAGCGCCATTAAACCTGGCATTTCTGCTTCTGCTAGTTCGATTTCTTTTCTGCCCCAATCGGCAAGTTTAATGTCTTTTACTTTATACTTTAGATCAAGATCTAATGTTGTGTTCATTCTCACATTTTTATAGTTAAAAAAGATTTTATTTTTTTGTTTTTAACAACACTCTTACAGACGAAGTTATGCTTAATCAGTTACTATAATGAATGAAAAAAAATAACTTACAAACCATTTACTCTTCTTCATTCCCTAATTTTATACCTCTCTAATAATTACAATATAGTTGTATTTTGTTAGCATCAATTACAATGCCATCATTTTATATATTATACTACACCTAAAGCAGTACAAATGTTCTGCAAAGATACAGCATTAATTTACCAAAGGCAATATTTGAGTGCGAATTAAAATAATAGGTAGGAACTTTATAGCGTATTTTACTCTTAGTAACGTTTAAAAAATAAATCCGACAATTTGTACGTAGAGGTTTTGTGCTTAGACAAGGCGCAAAACGCAGCTATGAACGTGTGTTTTTTGCGATAGCAAAATAAATATCCCTTTGGATATTTAAGCTAAGAGAACCGCTTGCGGCTATTAAAAGCTACGGCGAGTATTTGCAACGCAGGATAAGTGCAAAAGATCAAGTAGAAATGACGGATTTATTTTTTATGCGTTACTTAATTACAAAAACTACTGATAGCTTATGTTCAAATTTGCAAAATTTAGTATAT
>JAHDBT010000522.1 GCA_020630215.1 Bacteroidota bacterium | reverse complement strand
AAACTCCTAAGAGTATTACAAGAAAAAGAAGTAACAAGGGTAGGAGGGAGCAATATGGTAAAAATTGATGTGCGCATCATTGTAGCTACCCATAAGCAATTATCAGAAGAAGTAAAAGCAGGCAATTTTAGAGAAGATTTATATTATCGTTTACTAGGACTACCTATTAGCCTACCTCCTTTAAGAGAACGTGGCAACGATGTAATATTATTGGCCAAGTTTTTTATTGAAGAGTTTGTTAAAGAAAATAAAATGAACAGACTTAAACTTAGTAGCGATGCACAAAAAAAATTAATGACCTATCCTTTTCCAGGTAATGTGCGGGAGTTAAAAGCTATTGTAGAGTTAGCAGCGGTAATGGCTAATACCGATATTATTGAAGCAGAAGATATTATGTTTAATTCTACAAATCCTGAAGCCGATTTTTTATTAGAAGAAACAACTTTAAGAGAATATGAATGTAAAATTATTAGATACTTTTTAAATAAGTACGATAACAACGTAGTACTAGTAGCACAAAAATTAGATGTGGGAAAATCTACGATATATAGAATGATAAAAAATGGAGAGGTTAAAGTATAACAATACTATTCCCAATTTGGGATTGGTTTTCTCAAATAGAGAATTTTACAAAATAACACTATTGCTCAAGATGCTGATAATGAGCGAGTTATGCTAGGTTTATTGTCTGGCATAATTTTCTCATTCTCCATACAATTAAGGATAGTAAACGCCTAAATATCGTCTATGTATATAAACAGTACAGACATTGAAGTTATTGCAAATGCTATTGAGCAAATAAAACCATCAACACAGGAAAGTGTGTTTTTGATGTTAGGGGAAAAAGACGCACCTAACTTGCTTACCTTAGTTAAACGACTAAACGAGCTAAAAGTTACGTTTTTTGGTGGAATTTTTCCAAGTGTTATACACGGAAATGAAAAATATGAATCAGGAGCAGTGCTAAGTATATTGCCTATTTTGGCAAAGCCTTTTGTAATAGAAGGTTTAGACGGTACTGACTTTAAGCTGCCTAATTTTGCCGATGAATATACCGATAATTTTACTAGCCTAGTATTAGTAGATGGGCTAACTTCTAATATATCGTTATTTATTTCTTGTTTGTATAATAAACTAGGAAACGCCTGTAGTTATATTGGCGGAGGAGCTGGCTCTTTAAGCCTTAAACCTCAACTTTGTTTATTTGATAAAGACGGTGTTTATCAAGATGCTGCAATTATTTGTTTTATCAATAAAAAATGTAGTGTAGGCGTAAGGCATGGATGGGAAAAAATACGTGGACCATTTGTAGCCACTAGAACGGATAAAAATATTATATACGAAATTAATTGGCAAAATGCTTTTCAAGTATACAAAAATGCCGTAGAAGCGGATTCGGGAAAGGTGTTTACCGATACTAACTTTTTTGATATTGCAAAAGGTTATCCTTTTGGTATTACAAAACAACATGCCGAATCTGTTGTGCGAGATCCTATTGCCGTTAATAACGAAGGAGGATTAATTTGTGTAGGAGAGGTGCGTGAAAATACGGTGCTCGATATTTTAAAAGGAGAGCAAAGCAACTTGTTAAACGCAGCCGAAAAAGCAGCACAAGAATGTACGGATGTTGATGCGGAAATAAATGATGTGCTAATTTTTGACTGTATATCAAGGGTGTTATTTTTAGAAGAAAACTTTACGGAAGAGCTAAATGCAATACAAAAAAATATAAAACCAATAGATGAAAATCTAACACTGCAAGGTGCACTTACGCTAGGAGAAATTTCTTCGCATGGACAAGGGTACTTAGAATTTTTTAATAAAACAATCGTAGTAGGCTTACTTTATGAATAACGAACAAGAAATTGCACGGGAAGGTATTATTAGAGATATTTACTTACTCTACGAATTGTCGCTCGCAATAGGACAATCACTTGATTTGCAGGAAAACTGCGAACGATTTTGTAACGCCTTAATTGCTCGTAAAAATATAAACTATGCAGCTATATGGATAAAAAATGAGTTTTTAACCCAAATAGAAAATCCTAAAAAATCGTCTCTAGTATATGCCCAACCTGAAGTTAAAGCAGAAAAAAAACAAATAACTAATAAACATGAAGTATACAAACTGCTAAAAAAAGAAACGGCCTCCATTATTAAACAAGAGGACGAAATTTTTGAAAAAATAATTTTTGAAAAAAATATTAATAGTGGAAGCTACGCCATTTTTGCTTTAGAAAA
Source organism: Bacteroidota bacterium (assembly GCA_020630215.1). GTDB lineage: Bacteria > Bacteroidota > Bacteroidia > Chitinophagales > UBA2359 > JAHDBT01. The sequence continues at coordinate 2,693 of JAHDBT010000522.1, read as the reverse complement.
TATTGGCTTTTTAAAACTATATGTAGAAAATGAAGAACTATTCGATACTACTTTTATTAACATGATGTTTAATGTAGTTCGAAAATTTGCCGTTTCTATACAAGGTTGTTTGTATCACCAAAAATCTATTTACGAAGCCGAAGCTAAACTAAGAGTACAAGCCTCTTTACAAGAAAAAGACATCCTCTATAGAAGTGTAGTAGAAAGTTTAAATGAAGGGTTGGTTATTACAGATACCGAAGATAAAATTCTTTTTATTAATTCCAGAATGGAAACAATTTCAGGATATAAATTAGAAGAGGTAGTTGGAAATAAAGCCTACGAACTTTTTTTAGAAGAAAAAGATTGGCCAGACTTAGAAAGTAAAATAGATACTCGACTAGCTGGAGAAGCAGAACAGTATGAAGTACAACAAATTAAAAAAGACGGAACGAAATGGTGGTCGCAAATTAATGCCTCGCCTCACTTAGGAACTAATGAAGAAATTATTGGAACCATTGGTGCCGTAACAGATATTACCGAAAGAAAACAAACAGAACAAAACCTAAGAAATAGCGAAGAACAAATTCGACTAATTATTGATACCGCTTTGGATGCAGTAGTAATTATTGATGAAAATGGAAGGGTTATTAATTGGAACCCACAAGCAGAAAGTGTTTTTGGCTGGAGTAAAAAAGAAATGATGGGTAGGTTTTTAGGAGAAACTATTATTCCTTATCACCATCGTTCGGGGCATCGTAGAGGCATGGAACGCTATCATGCAACAGGAGAAGGTCCCGTATTAAACAAACGCATCGAACTAACCGCACTACGAAGAAATGGCGATGAATTTCCTATAGAACTAGCTATTGCTCCCGTAGAAATAGACGGTAAAAAAATATTTAGTGCTTTTATACGAGATATAACCAAACAAAAACAAGCCGCCGCCGATTTAATGGAAGCAAGTAGGAAAGCCGAGGCTTCTGCCAATGCTAAAGAACGTTTCTTGGCAAATATGAGCCACGAAATACGCACACCTATGAATGCAATTGTAGGAATGAGCAACCTACTAAACAAAACAAGCCTCAACGAAAAACAAACACAATATATAGATGCCCTAAAAAAATCGGCCGATAGTCTCCTGTATATTATTAATGATATTCTCGATTTTTCTAAAATTGGTTCGGGTAAATTAGCTCTCGAAAATATTGCCTTTAGCCTACATGATTTATTGCGAAACCTAGTTGCTGCTATTCAATATAAAGTGGATGAAAAGGGCATTGATTTAACTTTTGATATAGACCCTAATATTCATAAAGTATTAAAAGGAGACCCAATTCGCTTAAATCAAATATTACTGAACCTAGTTAATAACGCCATTAAATTTACCAATAAAGGAAGTGTTGATTTAGAGTGCAAACTTATTGCCCAAACTGTTGATGTTAATACTATTGAGTTTAATATTGCCGATACGGGCATTGGCATTGAAGCTGATAAAATAGATAGCATTTTTGATAGCTTTTCACAAGCCGATGAAAGTATTACTCGTAGGTTTGGGGGGACAGGATTAGGCTTGGCTATATGCAAGCAATTGGTAGAATTATTTGGTGGTACTATAAAAGTGCAAAGCCAATTAAATAAAGGTACCATCTTTAGCTTTGTATTAAATTTACCAAAAGGAAAAGAAAGTGAATTAGCAAATCATATTGTAGAACAAGCAGATGTTGCTTTTGATTTAGAAGGGTATAAAGTATTGCTAGTAGAAGATAATGAAATGAATTTGTTTTTAGCCAAAACGATTTTGCTAGATGGAAAAATGAACGTAGATACTGCCTGTAATGGATTAGAAGCAGTAGATAAAGTAATGGAAAATGAATATGATATTATTTTAATGGATGTGCAAATGCCCTTGATGAGTGGCATTGAAGCAACCCAAAAAATTAGAACAGAGTTAAAATTAAATATACCTATTATTGCTTTAACTGCAAATGCTATTAAAGGCGATAACGATAAATGCTTACAAGCAGGAATGAATGCCTATATAGCCAAACCATTTGAAACAACAACTTTGTTTTCGGAAATAGCAGCCTTATTAAGCAATAGAAAAAAAGAACAAGCGGCAATTTTGGAAACACCTAAAAAAAGAAAGGAAAAACAGGACCCTAAAATTGTAGCAATAAAAGTAAAAGAAGAAGCAATATTGTACAGCACTAAAAAATTAGCAGCAGTAGCAAAAGGAAATGATGATTTTGTAAAACACATGATGCGTAAATTCATCGAGCAATCAAAAATTGGACTGGTAGAAATTAAACAACAGTACGATAATAAAAATTGGTTGGAAGTAAAAAAAGCTGCCCATAAATTTAAACCCTCTTTAGATTTTATGGACGTAAATAGCCTGAAAAAAGAAATTAGACTCATAGAAAAGTATGCCGCCGAAGAAACTAATTTAGACCAATTACCCGACCTCATTAATTACCTAGAAAATACCTGCCATTTAATTATCGCACAAATAGAAAAAGATTTAGTAGAATAGTTTTTTTTAGAAAAAAGACCTACTATTTTTAAAAAAAATAGTAGGTCTTAACCCAACCTAGAACTATCTTGTTTTGCCCCTAAAAAATAAATACCCTTACAAAAAATAAAACGCAATGATATTTTATCTTAAATTCTAAATTCTAAATTCTAAATTCTAAATTCTAAATTCTAAATTC
>JAHDBT010000521.1 GCA_020630215.1 Bacteroidota bacterium | reverse complement strand
TACTAAGGTGTTTTTTTTAGGGCTACGCTAAAAAGAAGATTAAAATCCCCTAGGGATGACCGACTTCGTAGCCCAAAATAGTAAAATTCCGAAATCGTCTAATACAAAGCATTTAATAATAGAAAGAACCAATGCAAACAATATTCTAGCCCATTAAACAGTTATGTTGGTGCTTTATTAGAAAGGCAACGAGCCAAACAAAATAAGCGTTATTCACATAAAAACTAAAAAGCACCAACAAAACAAAAACTGACTACTACAGTAAGCACAGCGCACGGTCTGACTGCTGACTGCTAAACTAAAAACCATACTGATTAATTTACAAATATGAAACAACTCACCTTATGCAGCCTACTACTATGGCTAATAATAGGTATCCATACCAATACCAACCTATCGGCGCAAAAGTTGCGGTCGCTTCCATACAATCCTATTTATCAACAAAATAATAACAACCTTCAAAAAGGGGCAAGCAAAGATTATTCTCGCTTGTGTACAAGCCCTGTGCAAATACAGGTAGAGGAGGTGGTGAAACCCGTTTGTAAACAAGACAGCGGTAGCTTTACCGTAAGCATGAGTGGCGGCGTATCGCCCTACAACATTTATTTAAATGGGGTGTTAGAGAGTGAAGCACAAGTCGATCCTTTTTATACCTTCGACGAAATGTCTGCGGGTGCCTATTACATCAGCATAGAAGATGCCGAACTAAAGCGTTTAACCATTGATGTAGCATTGGATAATAGAGAGGTGATTGCCGAGGGAGATACCATTGATGTGCCAGCTATTCTTCCTGAAAACTGGGTTATTAGCAATGCAGGTTGTTCTGATTTAGGGCGCATAAAACTTGGCTTTGATGTAGTATTGCGTATTTACGAAGTATACGATATTAATGATCCCGATAACGAAATTGGTACTTTAGCACCTGTTGTAAATCCTTCTTTAGATTTACCAGTTGGTAAATACTTCCTTCGAGGGCAGGATGAGGAAACTGCTTGTCAAGCCCATTATATTTTTGAGATTGAAAACGAAAGAATATTACGTATACCTTTCCTAGAAGATTTTTCGACCTCAAGCATTTACCCCGATACCAAAGTGTGGGAAGACGATTACGCATTGATAAACGACAGCTACGGCATCGACCCCGTTACTATAGGCGTAGCCACCCTCGATGGATTTAACCAGTACGGTTTACCCTATCATACTCCCGTTGGTGAAAACGATCTCACCTATGGACAAGGCGATGTACTCACCTCTCGTAAGTTTTGTTTAGATAATATAGAGAATGACGCAAGCCTCTACTTTAGCTTTTACTACCAAGCACAAGGCTATGGCGATTTTCCCAATTTGGAAGATACCCTCATCCTAGAAGTCGCCAAGCAAACTACGGTAGATACCATCATTTTAAATGTAATAGAAACGCCCTCTACTTATGTTTATTTTTTAGCAGAGGATGGCACAATAAGCGATACCATTGCTATTGCAAATGTAAATGTAGAAACAATGGATGATATGCACATTTTTTACCAAGAAATTGATGCTTCCGGTGTGGACTATATCTACCTAGATTTAACCAATGGCGATACACAAGTGCTAGATACTTTGGTGATTGACAGCATACAAACCATCAACCCAGCCTTCCCGGTGGTTCGGTGGGAAAAACTATGGACAAGCGAAGGCGTAGAAGAAGTCATTCCGTTTGAACAACTTAGTTTTGAAAGGGTAGACTTAGAGTTGAATGATGCTGCTTATTTGTTCAACGACTTCCAATTCCGTTTCCGCAACTGGGCAACTATTTCGGGCAACAACGACCATTGGAATATCGACTATATCCAACTAGACACTGTGCCGCCTGCCGAAAATTTGCGAGATATAGCACACGTAGTACCCATCAGTTCTATGCTCAACGATTACCAAGCCATGCCTTGGAATCAGTTCATCAATCACCTAGACGAAAGCCTAGCAAATAATATGAACGCAACCGTTCGCAACAGCCTTACCAACACCGTAAACCTAAGCGATAATTACTTAATTACCGATCTTTGTCAAGATGAGGTGCTTTACGAATTTGGTCCGCAGTTAATCCCAGGAGGGGTAGCAGGAGGAACAAAGCAAGAACTAACTTTAAATACTGCTACCTTAAAAGACAACCTAATAGATTTACTAGGCAATCCTGATTTTGTAGAGCGTGATTCGGTAGTACTACAAGTAGATTGGGTAATAGAAGCAGGGATACCAAATGAGGTGAGCAACGACAACGACACCCTGTACCGCTACCAAGAATTTTTTGATTATTACGCCTACGACGATGGCACCGCAGAACGTGCCTTTGGATTAAATGGCGTAGGCTCCAAATTAGCCCTTCAGTTTCAGCTAAACGAAGCCGATAGTTTACAAGCCATTCAAGTGAAATTTTTAGATATGAATGCCGATGTAAGCCTAAAAGAATTTAACCTTTCGGTATGGCTAGAAATAGATGAAGGCACAAACAATGACAGCCTCATTTTTCAGGCCGTTAATACGGTAACGCCCAGTTATATCGACGGCTACAATCGTTTTTGGACCTACGAATTCGACGAAGCCGTACACCTCCCTGCCGGCACCTTTTACGTAGGTATGGAACAAACCGATAACGAACTGCTCAACATTGGTTTCGACCGCAACCACGACGTAAAAGAACGCACCTTTTTCAACACGGGCGGCGAATGGCTCCCTTCTACCTTCGAGGGTGCGGTAATGATTCGTCCAGTATTTGGCAACGGTAATTTTCGGGATAACGTAAACGTAGGCACGGAAGAAACGCTAGACCCAAGTAGTAAAGAAAATAGCTTTACCATTTATCCAAACCCTGCTACCAACCAATTGTATTTTGAGTTAGCAGGAGTCAACCAAACCAATCCAAGTCAAATCCAAGTATTCGATTTTGCAGGCAGAGAAATTATCAATCAAGCAACCAATCATGCCAACAGCATCGACATACAGCATTTACCAAAAGGCTTGTATTTGTTAAGAGTATTGGACGAAAATGGCCAAGAATTAGGTGTAAGCAAGTTTTTGAAAAACTAGTAGAAGAAATTTTTGTAGCAGGTAGAAGGTATGTGAAACCTTTAACTTTGCCAAAAAATAAAAAACAAAAATCGCCAGCATATAAAACCTCGTGAAACTAAGTGTAAAAACGCTGTGCAATTTCGTGGGCACAAAATCGTCAGCCTATAAAAATTGACAGCGCAGCGTTCTGACCGCTGACAGAGAGCGAAGCGAACGAACTGACTGCTAAAAAAAACAACCAATGTTTAGAAATAATATAATACCAACCATCTTATTACTAGCTATATTAATAGCCTACAGTGCCTGTGAAAAAGACAGCCCTTGCAAAGATTTCGTTTGTCAAAACGGCGGCAATTGCGTGGTAGACGACCAGGGCAACCCCGACTGTGATTGCCCTGCCGAATGGACGGGCACCAACTGCGAAACCGCCTATGAGCCTTGTTTAGAGCTTACTTGCGAAAACGGCGGCACCTGCGCTATAGATACCTTAGGGCAAGTATACTGCGAATGTCCGACTGGCTTTTTAGGAGCGTTTTGCCAAGATGCAGACCCTTGCGTTTTACTAAGCTGCCCCGAAACCGCTACCTGCGAAATTATAGATGATGTAGCCAATTGTATTTGTAATTTAGGATACGAAGGCGAGGAATGCGAAATAGAAATACGAGAAAAATACCTCGGCACCTACAATGCTACTAGCACCTGCGATAACGAACCCGAATTTAGTTATGAGCTAACTATTTCTGCCAATCCCGATAAAGTAAACCGCATGGACTTTGACAATATTGACAACCTCGGATTGACATTTTACGGCATTGTACTAAAAGACTCTACCTTTGTAGTACCCCTACAAATGGATGTTAATGGTGGCATTATGAAAAGCATCAATGTGGGGATTATTGAAGAAGCAACTGATTACATAAAGATTCGCTACCAATACGAACTAGCGGAGGAGGAAGTAGAGTGTGAGTTGGTATTAACGCCACAGTAGGTTTTTAGTCATTTGCTATTTTTCCTATTTTTTAGCCTATAGATTCGGCCATCCCCACAATTATTGTTAATATTGCCGCATGAACACCAAGCAACTACCACTATTCCCATTAAACATTGTTGCCTACCCAGGCGAGCGAGTAAATATACACATTTTTGAACCCCGTTACAAACAGTTGGTAAAAGAGTGTATGGACGAAGGCAGCACCTTCGGCATCCCTGTATACATCAAAAACGGCGTATCCGATTACGGTACAGAAATGCGGGTCATCAGCATAGAAAAAGAGTATGCCCAGGGAGAAATGGACATCAAGACCGAGGGCATACAAGTCTTCCGAGTCCACGAATTTTTCACCCGCCTACAAAACAAACTCTACCCAGGCGGCCAGGTAGAATCCCTAGAAAACGTAGAAGATGCCGACATTGTACTCAACCAAAAAATAAGAGAACAGTTAGGCATTTTATACGAAGCCCTAAAAATCACCAAACCCCTAGATTTCGTCAGCACCTTCGAGATAGCCCACCACATAGGACTTAACCTAGAACAAGAATACGCCCTCCTACGCCAAAAACACGAAAGTGCCCGCCAACAAATGATACTAGAACATTTGGAGCGAGTAGTGCCTGTTATTATAGAAACGGAACGATTAAAAGAGAAGATACGCTTGAATGGGCATTTTAAGAATTTTGATCCTTTGGAGTTTTAAAACTGTTCCTTTGTTCTTGCTAGTTGCACTAGCAAGCCCCGATTTTAAATTCCCCCCCCAACACGCAATGAATTACGACAGAACCCAACTGTACTTTCTAGTTGCACTAGCAAGCCCAGGTCGTAATGCATCCTACGTCTTGCCACTCAAGAACTATTGCTCTATAATAATATCTTCAATTGTTTTCGGAATGGAATTAGAA
>JAHDBT010000520.1:3706-4957 GCA_020630215.1 Bacteroidota bacterium | reverse complement strand
ATAGATAAAATAATAAATATGGAAATGCACAAAACCTAATGTGGTTCAGTATAAACAAGTCGGAATCTCGAACAAGAGATATAGAATAAAGGAGGGGAGTCGTTTGTTTTTTATTAATGCACACAAAATATAAATTTGAAAGGAGGATTTATTTTTTTTCCAATGCTTAAATTTGTATCTTGCAAGCTTACAATTGATACTATTTTTAGCATGTTTTAATTAGTAGATTACATTTTTTTTGGTAGCGGGTACCTAGTACACACGGTATTTAAACAACTACGCTAGGCTTCGCCGTTTTAAAGAGCTAACTACAATCTCAGAAAAATGAAACATGCCCTATTTTTTAATTAAAAACTTTGAGCAGCCCGTGAAAAATCAAGAACCAGCAAAAGGCAAATTATTGATTTCGGAACCATTTATGGAAGACCCTAATTTTAAACGGACCGTTATATTATTATGCGAACACAATGAGGAAGGAGCTTTTGGCTTGGTACTAAATCGTAAATCGGAGTATAGTATTGGAGATGCTATTGAGGATTTGAAATGGTTTGACGTGCCCTTGTATTATGGTGGGCCAGTACAGCCCGATACGTTGCATTATTTACACAATAAAGGCACCTTAATAGAAGGAAGCGTAGAATTAGCAGAGGGTTTATATTGGGGCGGTAATTTTGAGTCGGTAGTAAAATTTATGAATACGGGTTTAATTACTACCGATGATATTCGTTTTTATGTAGGGTATTCTGGATGGGATACCGAACAATTAGTAGAGGAAATGAAAGGCAACTCTTGGTTTGTAGCAGATAACAAAGCCGATTATATTTTTACAGAAGAGGAAGACAAAATATGGCGCACGGTATTACGTGATATGGGAGGCGATTTCCGCATTATTTCCAATTTTCCTATCGATCCTACTTTGAATTAGGATTTTTTTTGTACAAAATGAAACAACAACTTAGCAGATAAAAAGCCCTACTATTTTTTCAAAAAATAGTAGGGCTTTATTCATGAAAATGCTAGTCAGCTTAAAAGTTTAAACTTCCTTTTCTTTTTCGGTAACTTCTTCAGCCGCTGCTTCCGTTTCTATTTTTGTGCTAACCTCTTCCACCGCTGCTTCCCTTTCTATTTTTGCAGTAACTTCTTCAACTGCTGCTTCGGTTGCTATTTTTTCGGTTATTTCTTCAACTGCTGCTGTTGTATCTGTTTTTACTTCCTCAACTGCTGCTGTTGCTTCTGTTTTTACTTCTTCAA
>JAHDBT010000520.1:0-3606 GCA_020630215.1 Bacteroidota bacterium | reverse complement strand
CTGCTGCTGTTGTATCTGTTTTTACTTCCTCAACTGCTGCTGTTGTATCTGTTTTTACTTCCTCAACTGCTGCTGTTGTATCTGTTTTCACTTCCTCAACTGCTGCTGTTGTATCTGTTTTTACTTCCTCAACTGTTGCTGTTGTATCTGTTTTTACTTCCTCAACTGTTGCTGTTGTATCTGTTTTCACTTCCTCAACTGCTGCTGTTGCTTCTGTTTTTACTTCTTCAACTGCTGCTGGGGCGACTACTTTTTTAGTAACTTCTTTTGTGCCTTCATACATTTCGTACTTATGCAGTTTATATTCGGTTGTTCCATTAAGTAAATCTATTTTTTTGGATGGGCGTAAACTTATTTGCTTAATTGCATCTTTATTACTGCTTAATATCCATGCGTCAAAATCTTGGTAATGTTTTTTCAGGTATGCGCCAATTTCCCTATAAAAACGGTCCGACTCCTTACCATTGATTCGGCTTGTGTAGGGAGGTACGGTAAAAATAAATCCTTTTTCCACTTTTGGTCGGGGAGTATCAAAAAAGTCTTTTACGCCAATTCTCACGTCTTCCATGCCCGAAGCCATTAAGCTATTTCGGGTGGCATTTACGGCATCACGTACTATGTCACTGCCAGCAATAATACCAGGTTGTTCAATAATTTGCGCTTTTGCTTCTTCCAGCACTTTTGCCCATAGTGCGGGGTCAAAATCTGGCCAAGTAGTAAAGCCAAAAGCTTTGCGGTTTAAGTTAGGAGCCTGTTTGGTGGCAATCATTGCGGCTTCAATTACAAAAGTTCCAGAGCCACACATTGGGTCGTAAAGGGGAGCTTCGCCATCCCATCCGCTTAGTAATAATATGCCAGCGGCAAGTATTTCATTTAGGGTGTTGTTGGTTCTTTCGGTTCGGTAACCTCGTTTTTGTAGCGATTCGCCCGAGCTATCTAAATATAGGCTGCACCTAGCACTGGTAATTTGTAAATGAATGCGTAAGTCTGGTGATTCATCATCCACTTTAGGACGATTGCTAAAATTACGCATGAAGTAATCCGCAATAGCATCTTTAACTCTTAGAGAAGCGTATTTAGAGTGCTTAAAAAACGGAGAAGTTACCACACTATCAACCGAAAAAGTACAATTTAATGGAATATAATCGCTCCAATTTATTTCTGCTGCTAACTCGTATAATTGGTCAGGATGACGTGCTAATAAAGTATCAATAGGTTTTAAAATGCGAAGGGCTGTACGTGCATGTAAGTTTACTTTATACATCAGTTCCTTATCGCTCGTAAAGGTAACCGTTTGCCGTTTAACGTTTTTAACCGTTGCCCCTAGTTGGGTTAACTCTTCAGCCAATACGTCTTCTAATCCTTGAAGTGTTTTGGCGACTAAATCAAATTGGGTAGCTGCATTTTCGTTTGCTTGAGCGTTGGTATCTGTATTGCTTGTTGTCATGAAGGTGTTAAATATTAGTACGTATTTTGAGTAAGTTTGATGATTGTGATAGCCATCTTTTTGCTTCTTATATGTCAATTAAAAAGAATCATAAAGGGAAAAGGCATCTTTAATATGTATTAGTTCTGATTGTTGTTGGTTAATGGTAATGGCAATTACATCAAATCGCATATCAGCTTCAAAAGGATGATGGGCTAAATATGCATCTGCCGCTTTTGCCATTAACTTAATTTTTTGTTTGGTAACCGATTCCTCTGGATAACCAAAATAATTGGTGCTTCGGGTTTTTACCTCTATAAACACCAAACAATTTTCCTTGGGATCTTTAGCAATAATATCAATTTCTGCTCTTTTATATCGCCAGTTTTTAGCGAGTATTAAATAGCCTTTGCTTCGTAATGCAGCTACTGCCATTGCTTCGCCACGTTTGCCCAATTGATTATGTGCAGACATTGTGTAGGTTTACATTTATACAGGGATTTACCAATTTACTCGCCAATGCTTTATGGATGATTGTATGACTGCTTGTTAGCAAGTAATTTAAAGCATTTAACTTTCCAATTAAAACAAAAACAACTTTTGTTAAGAGGAGATAAAAGTAGAAAAAAAATGTTTTTATCAATTTAGCGTCCTTGTTAGCTCAAAAATACTTGAAAAATTTTGTAATTTCGTGCCTCGAAAGCAAATAATCACAGACTATTTTTTCAGGTAAAAAAAAAATGGTGTATTAATGATTGTTAATCAGCTTTTTAGAAAAAAAAGAGGCTAGATTTTTTTTTTAACACCATATCCATTCTGCTAGGTTTAATAAAAAAGATCTTTGTAGGATTAGCAGCTTTTGTAAATTGTTTTTAAATTTGCCTAGTAACTTAACTATTAGGCAATGATAACAATTTAATACAAAAAATAAAAATTATATCTAACATTTAGCAGTTTATTAATTTAAGCTACCTAACTTGGCAGGCTTTGTGCCACAAAATGGAGTTGTTTGCAAACTAGGAGAATGTTAGCAATTTTATAAAATATCCTGTTTGTTAATTGGATGAAAAACGATAACAATATAACTTAATAAGTTACTGTTTGGCAAGAAGTAGAACGTATTTTTGTAGCAGGTAAAAAGGCTATTGAATATGTTGGCTTTGGATTTATGTTAATTTAGTTTAGCCTAAAACCTATTTAGCAAATGCAGAATAGTAACCTTAATAATAAAATAATATGAGCGTATTAGTTGGAAAAAAATCGAGAGTAGTAGTACAAGGATTTACTGGTAAGGAAGGATCTTTCCATGCTGGGCAAATGATTGAGTACGGAACTACCGTAATTGGAGGTGTAACCCCTGGTAAAGGTGGAACAATGCATTTAGACCGTCCTGTTTTTAATACCGTATCGGATGCGGTAAAAAAAGAAGGGGCTAATGTATCTATCATTTTTGTACCTCCTCGTTTTGCTGCCGATGCAATTATGGAAGCTGCCGATGCAGGTGTAGAAGTAATTGTAGCCATTACGGAAGGAATTCCTGTACAAGATATGGTAAAGGTAAAAGAATTTATATCAGACAAAAACTGTCGTTTGGTAGGTCCTAACTGCCCTGGTTTAATTACACCAGGCGAAGCAAAAGTAGGAATTATGCCTGGCTTTATTCACCGTCCTGGCACTATTGGTATCGTATCTCGTTCGGGTACATTAACTTACGAAGCTGTAGACCAAGTAACCAAAGAAGGCCTAGGACAATCGACTTGTATTGGTATTGGTGGCGACCCTATTATTGGCACTACAACCAAAGATGCAGTAGAATTACTGATGAACGACGATGCTACGGAAGGCATTATTATGATTGGCGAAATTGGTGGCAGCATGGAAGCAGACGCTGCACGATGGATTAAAGCAAACGCAACCAAACCTGTGGTAGGATTTATTGCTGGACAAACGGCCCCTCCTGGACGTAGAATGGGACATGCAGGTGCTATTGTTGGTGGCAAAGATGATACCGCTGCCGCTAAAATGGAAATTATGCGTAACTGCGGTATTCATGTAGTAGAATCGCCAGCCTTTATTGGTAGCACAATGGCTAATTTATTAAAAGGCGTAACAGCTTAAGGGATGGTAAAAAAATAAAGTCCACCAAGAAATTTAATTATATTTTTCAAGGCAAGGCGTAA
>JAHDBT010000519.1:1926-4974 GCA_020630215.1 Bacteroidota bacterium | reverse complement strand
AAATTCTAAATCTTCGATTCTAAATTTTAAATGAGAAAATCAGGAATCAAGAATCAAAACTCCTAATTCGTCAGCATATCAAAAATTTTAAATTCTAAATCTTCGATTCTAAATTTTAAATAAATTAAGAGTCAAAAACCAAAAAAACAAGTGTATTTAGAGGCAATAAAAATTACCAATTTTAAAAACTACGAGGAAGCTTCGTTAAAGTTTTCGCCGTTTTTAAATTTAATTGTGGGCATGAATGGCACTGGCAAAACTAATTTGTTAGATGCAGTTCATTACTTGTGTTTTTGCAAGAGCTATTTTAATGCAACCGATTCGGTTAACATACGGCATCAGCAAGGGTTTTTTAGGTTGGAAGGGCTATTTTTTGCCAATAACCAACACCAAAACATTGTAGCTAAAATAGGCAATGGACGCAAAAAGGAAATGCTGCGGGATAAGGTGCCGTATAAAAAATTATCGGAGCATATTGGTTTGTTGCCTTTGGTAATGATTGCGCCCGATGATGTAGACTTGGTGAAAGGTGGCAGCGAAGACCGACGTAAATTAATAGACAGCACCCTAGCGCAATTTGATAAGACCTATTTAGCTGCTTTAATTAGTTACAATAAAATATTACAGCAACGAAATGCCTTACTTAAATCTTTTTACGAAAACCAAAATTTTAACCCTGCGCTACTAGCAACCTACAACGATCAGCTTGTGCCGCAAGCACAGCATATTTACGAAAAACGAAAAGAACTAACCCTAGCATTATTGCCCCTGCTACAACAGTTTTACGAACAATTAAGCGGCGGAAGAGAGGAGGTAGGCTGTTCCTACAAATCGCCTTTACACGATAAGGACTTAGCTACTATTTTACAACAAAACCAACAACAAGACCGCTACGCACAACGCACAACGCAAGGCGTACATCGGGATGATTGGCTGTTTGTAATCAACCATTTTCCGCTTAAAAAGTTTGGCTCGCAAGGGCAGCAAAAATCGTTTTTAATTGCCCTGAAAATGGCCATTTACAAATACATACAACAAAAAAAAGGCGTTCCCCCCATTTTATTGCTCGACGATATTTTTGATAAACTCGACCAAGAACGCATTAAACAGTTACTAGCCATTGTAACCGACACTCAATTTGGGCAAGTATTTGTATCTGATACACAACTAGCCCGCATACAAGCTATCTTTACCGAATTTAACGTATCTTACAAAGCTTTCGATGTAAGCGATTGCAACAACATTGTAAGTGCCAAAGGAGAAGACGGTAAACTGTTGCGAGCTGAATAGGCTTTTTAGTACAGGGTATTGGGTAGTTGGTAGTTGGACAGTGATACTTCGCTACCAACAATTGGTAATTAATCCTAAAGCAATAAAGCCATTTAACCATTCAACAATAAAACCATTCAACCATTTAACAATAAAAATTATGGCACGGAAAAACAATGAGCAATCCATAAAAGACGTTATCAATCAGCTATTTAGCACGTATCAGTTACAAGGAAAAGTAAACGATGCAAAGGTAATTGCTTGTTGGGAAGAAGTAATGGGTAAAACAATTGCCAATCATACTAAGCAGTTGTATGTACGCAATGGCACTTTATTTTTAACCATCGACTCTGCGCCGCTAAAGCAAGAATTGTTTTTTTCTAAAAATAAAATTAAGCAAATTCTTAACAAGAAACTGGGCATGAAACACATCGAAGAAGTTGTTTTTAGATAGCCAACACTATTAACTTGACAGACTACTTAGGTTTAGCAAGAGCAAAGCCTAACTACCAAAATACAAACTACCCCATATCTGCTACTAACTACCAACGACCAAAAATTTTTAATTAATTTAGCATACAGCACCATGAAAAATACTTTTATCCTTTTTATACTATCCTTAGTTATCGGTTTGTGTTACTGCCAAACAAGTGTGGCGCAGATATTAGATGAAAATGGGAATGAACTGTACCCACAAAAAAAACGTAAAAAGGTAAAAAACAAAAAACAAAAAGGACGTAAGGGCGGCGTTTTACAAAACCCTAACGGATTTGAAATGTACGGCGAAGAGGTAGAAGAAGAAACGCCCGAACTAGATTGGGGAGAAACGATGCCAGAAGAAAAGAGCAAAACGCAAAATAGCCTGGGTAAAGCCGCTAAAAATTTACTAGGTACAAAAGACAAAAGTAAAAAAGGGAAAGATGGCAATAGAATTAAAAACAAAGCCGCCGATAAAGGAGATGTTATTAGTGTAGATTTAGATGCTTTATATGGCACTTATACGCCTGCTAAAACTAGTAAAAGTAGTATAGAAGCAAAAGAAATGGATTTTAAAACAAGAGAAGATATTAAATACTTTTACAACCAGGCCATGTTAAAAGTACGAGCAAAAGATTATGAATCGGCAGTTGGATTTTTAGATAAATGTATTGATAAACATCCTAAAGATAAGGAACTATTGCAGCTACGAGCCAACTCTTACACCGAGTTAGAAAAATTTAAAAAAGCCATTAAAGATTACACCCAAATTATTAAATTGGATAGAGAAGACCCCGTTGTATTTTACAATATGGGTATTACCTACACCAAAATGGGTAAATTTAAAAATGCCGTAAATTCTTTCGACCGTTCTTTAATGCTTAAACCCAGTTATTTATTGGCCTTACAAGGTAATGCATCGGCAAAAACAATGGATGGTAAATTTAACCAAGCCATAGAAGACTACAACAAAGTACTAGACCAAAACGCCTTTTTTACACCCGCCTTTAAAGGCCGTGGCGTAGCCAAAAGCCTACTAGGCCGTTATGATGAGGCCATCAGCGATTTTAGTTATGTAATAGAACTACAACCCAACGACGGCATGGCACATTATTACCGTGGCTTGGCCTACGTAGGCAACAACCAAACCCACAGAGGTTGCGCCGATTTTGATAGAGCCTATCAGCTAAACATCCCACAAGCCTTTTACGAATTGCAAGAATCGTGTAGATAATAGCTTGGCTATTTCATTTAAAATTTAGAATCGAAGATTTAGAATTTTAAATTTTTGATATGCTGACG
>JAHDBT010000519.1:0-1826 GCA_020630215.1 Bacteroidota bacterium | reverse complement strand
TATGCTGACGATTATTCGTTAGGCAACGCAAAATTTCTCTTCTTGGGAAGAGGGTTTAACACAGCATCTTAGTAACCAAATAAACTTATTTTTCTTCTACAAAACGAATGAGTTAGAAAGGAACAAACTAGCCTTCCTTGTGTATTGAGTTCATGTACTAACTACCCAAAACAAAATCTACCTTGATTAAACGCCTACCCTTAAAACAGGGATAATAGGCGTAAAATGAGGTGAAAGCTCGACTGTTTTGAATGCTTGGCAAATATTTTGTGCTTTAAACAACGATTTAGTAAGGTATGCTACAAAATATACCAAAAAAATCCTAATTTCGAGCATCAAACTATAGCTAACTAATGAACAATTATACACACCTCACTATCAACTCCATTGGCGATTGGTTTCGTTTCTTTGCAAACGAGTGTCAAGCATCTTCCAATATCTATTTTCAATTGTCGAGTAAAATTGCCGATAATGAGAAGTTATGTAAATTAGCAGCCCATGCTCGTAAAGGGCAACCAATGCCTAATTTACTGTTTGCAGCGGTACACTACTTGCTGTTACAAAATAGTACGCATCAGTTGGCGCAATATTACCCTTCCATCTATAAAAATGGCAGTCCTAAAGCCGTGCCTTTTTCCGTGTTCCAAAATTTTTGCGAACAGCACGAAACGGAAATAAAACACCTACTAGCTACCAAATCGGTACAAACCAATGCGCCTAATCGCTGTGCGTATTTAATGCCCAT
Source organism: Bacteroidota bacterium (assembly GCA_020630215.1). Lineage (GTDB taxonomy): Bacteria > Bacteroidota > Bacteroidia > Chitinophagales > UBA2359 > JAHDBT01. Next base: position 1,081 of record JAHDBT010000519.1, on the reverse strand, counting down.
TTTTGTGCATATTGCCAAGCAACACCCCGATAAAGAATTGGTGTTGTTAGATATAGGGGCAAGTGCAGGCTTAAACTTACAATGGAACTCTTACCATTACGAATACAGCAACGGACAAAAATTTGGCGATGCAGCTTCGGGCGTAAAAATTAAAACCAAAATTAGAAATAATAGTGCCGATTTTAATTGCCAAAGTTTCCCTAAAAAAGTAACGAGCATTGGCATTGATAAAAATCCCGTTAACCTGTACCAAGAAGAAACCAGTTTGTGGTTAAAAGCCCTAATCTGGCCCGACGAAACCGAACGTTTTAAAAGACTAAGTGCCGCCATTGAGCTAACCAAAAAACAAGATCCCGAAATTATAAAAGCGGCCACCATAGATGAATATGATTATGTGGTAAACATGGTGCCTAAAAATGCCATCTTATGCATTTACCACACCCACGCCCTCTACCAATTTACCAGCGAAGAAAAAGCCGCCTTTTGGCAATGGATTGATAAGCTAGGACAACAACGAAACGAACTGTATTATTTAGCGGTAGAAGGCATCAAGGAAATGCGAAACCGCTACGAAACTGATGACATCGTAATAGAACTGAATAGTTATCGCAATAGAAATAAAAAACAACAACTATTAGCCCTTACAGATGGACATGCTAAGTGGGTAGATTGGAAGAGGGTGCTGTAGAACGGACTTTAGTCCGTTTTTTGCATTTAGCAATTAAACAAAGGTATTGTATCATTTAAAATTTGATTGCCTTGCGTCATAGTGTTTTTGTAGAACGGACTTTAGTCCGTTTATACACTAATATTTTAACGGACTAAAGTCCGTTTTACAGGCTATCGAACAACAATTAATTTTCCATTTTCCACCACTTTGTTTTCAAACAACAATTCGTAAAAATAAATGCCTTGTGCATAAGTTGTTGTATTTAAAATTTGACTGCCTTGTGCTTGTAATTTGGTTTGATAAATTGCCCTGCCACTAGGGAGGTTTGAATTTTGATTTTTGAATTTTGATTTTTCCTGCTAAGTGAAATGAAAAAAATAAAGTCCACCAAGAAATTTAATTATATTTTTC
>JAHDBT010000518.1 GCA_020630215.1 Bacteroidota bacterium | reverse complement strand
ACTTTTTAAGGACGGAGAATAAATAAGTGTCCGATTTTGAGGAAATATTTTTGTGCTAGACAAGGCGGCAAAATCCGCGTTACGCCTAAGCGTAATAAGGGTTTTGTCAACGCAGGATGAACGTGCGATTTTTGCGCAGCAAAATAAATATCCCTTTGGATATTTAAGCTAAGAGAACCGCTTGCGGATGGGTTGGCAAGATAAAGTCAAAACGGACAGGTATTTCTTTTGCGTCCCTTAACGCCCAATTAATTTTTTAATGCAATCATGAATAAATTAAGAAAATGGTTTATTGGCGATCTGCTATTAGCAACCGAAGAAAAACAGGAAAAGTTAAAAATAGAGCTGCTATTTAATGTAGCTGCTGTTTTTGCTATTACCGTTTTTTTAAGTGTCCCTACTAGTTTTATTTATGTTAATATAATTTTAGCTGCTACTGCTATTATTAGTACTTTTGTATATGCAAGTGTTTTATTTCTCATAAAAAAAATGCAGTCGATAAAGGTACCAACTATTTTTTTTTGTAGTGCATATATGTTTTTTCAAATCATTAACCTATATGCTTGCAATGGCGAAATACAATTATCTCTTACCATTTTTATGCTAGGAATAGCCTTATTAGCCTACTATATTTTAGGCTTAAAATGGGGGCTTTGTTTTCTAGGTACCTTCTCTATTATTATTTGCTCTTTTTTATACTTAAAGGCTGTTGCCTTTCCTTTTCCTGCTTACAATATTGTTGCAACGTCTGATTTAATAGGCGGTATTTTCACGCTTATTTCTATTGGCTACTTGAGTTATATTGTACTCTTTTACGACCGTTTACAAAAAACCCTCCTTCAAAATCATGTCGAATCGTTAAATGAAGCACAACAGTTAAATAACCGATTACTCAATAAACAAGCCGCTGTTGGGCGTTTAAATGCTTATCAGGAAGGTATTTTAAATAGTGGGGACATGAGCGTGTGGGCAATTGATAGAAATTACAATTTTTTGTTTTTTAATGATTATCATAAAAGGTTAACCAAACATTTTTTTAATAAAACCATCCAAATAGAACAAAACATTACCGATTTTTCTCCTATTACGGGTACAATAGAAAGCGATAAAAAAACATATGCACGCGTATTTAATGGCGAATCGTTTACCTTAGAAAAAAGGGTAACAGTTGCCAATATTACCTATGAAGGAGAATATCATTTTAGTCCAATTATAATTGAAAACCAAATTGTAGGTGCAGTTGTAAAAGCCAGAGATATTACCCAAAGAAAAAAATCGGAATTAACTTTACTCGAACAAAAAAAACTACTCACAGGTATTTCCGATGTGGCAGTGGCCTTATTATCAAGTTCTAAAATTGACAAGTCCATTGTAAAAGCATTATCCTTAACAGGCACGATGGCAGCCGTAGACCGAGTATATATTTTTGAGTATCACCCTAGTAAAAATGAGCCTAGCACTTATTGCTATAGTCAACGTTACGAATGGACAAAAAATGATACGGCAACCCAAATCGACAATCCTCAACTACAAAATATTCCTATTGCTGGCACCTCCTATGAAACGGTATTTAAGTTGCTAGAAAAAGGGCAAACGATGAATGAATTGGTGAAAAATTTAACGGGCGATATACAAACACTACTCCTGTCTCAAAACATCCAATCTATTTTATTAGTGCCTATAAATATTGATAATAAACATTGGGGATTTATTGGTTTTGATGACTGCCAACAAGAACATATATGGACAACTTCCGAAATTGCCACTTTGCGCTCAATAGGTAGTATGATAGGAACTCAAATTGCACGTAAACACACACAGCAGGCACTCAAGCAAAGCCAAGTAAAATTAACCGAAGCACAACAAATTGCCCATATAGGCAGCTGGGAATTAGATATTGCAAGTCAGCAAATGAAATGGTCGTCTACCATGTTTGAGCTTTATAAAATGCCAACAAATAGCAACGCTCCTACTTTTAACGAGTATTTACAAAAGGTACATCCCGAAGATAAAGAAACCCTAATTGCTGCTATAGAAGTTGCTACTGCATTGGTGCAACCTTTTGAACTAGAAATACGTAATATATTACCAGAAGGACGCACACACTATGCAATTTTAAAAGGCAGGGTTTTAAAAGAAGACAAACAAGTGGTTAAACTATTTGGAACGATACAAGATATTGACGACCGCAAAAAAATAGAACTAGAAAACCAATTACTAACCTTTGCCATGAAACAATCGGCAGATGGTTTAGCCCTTTTAAATGAGCAGCAAAAATTTACCTATGTTAATGATGCCTACTTAAAGCTTTTTGGCTTTAACGAAGCAGAAGAATTAATAGGAAAAACTTGGACAACCGTATATCAAAAAAAACAAATAAGCATTTTTGAAAATGATATTTTTCCCATTTTCTTAAAAACAGGGCACTATGTTGGAGAGGCATTAGGAATTGCAAAAAATAACCAAATAATTTCTCATGATTTAACTTTAACAGCATTAACCAATGGTAATTTACTTTGTTTTTGCCGAAACAACTCCCAAAGAAAAAACCAAGAAAAACAATTAATAGAAGCCAACCAAACGCTAGAACAAAAAGTAACCCTTCGTACCTCCGAACTAAAAAAATCTAATAGCGAACTCGCTCTTAGCAATAAATACCTCGATAATTTTGTGTATACCGCAGCGCACGATTTACGCTCGCCTATTTTAAATTTAAAACGTTTGGTTTCCTTTTTTGAGCGCATTCCCGACGAACAAAAAAAGGCCGAACTAACCCAAAGAATTGTGAACTCGGTACTGCAATTAGAAGGTACCTTAAATGGCTTAATTAAAATTATAGACGTTCAAAAAAATGAACAACTAGATTCCCAAGAATTATTTTTTCAAACAATTGTAACTAATTTAAAAAGTATACTAGAACTAGAAATTACTAAAAGTAATGCAGTTATAACAACTAATTTTAAAACCTGTGAAAGTATTTATTATAACGAGGCTTATTTAAATAGCATTTTACAAAACTTAATTACCAATGCTATTAAGTATCGCTCTCCAAAACGCGCTCTAAATATTAAAATTAATACTGAAAAAACATCAAGCTTTGTACTTTTAACTGTACAAGATAATAGTATTGGCATGGATTTAGCCCAATATGGACATAAGCTTTTTCAACCGTTTCAACGACTTACCAATCAGGGCAAGGGTAAGGGTATTGGACTTAATATTATTAAAACAATGGTTGAAAAAAATAAAGGAAAAATTACAGTAGAAAGCACACTTGGTGTAGGAACAATATTTAAAGTGTATTTAAAACCATATGAATCATGAATAAACATATCGCACTCTTTATAGATGATAATCCTACAAACAACTACCTCATTCAATTAACCATAGAATTTGACAAACTCCCCATAGATGCTCAAACCCTCGAAGGAGGCGAAGAGGCATTAGACTACTTAAAAAATTGTAGCCGTTCTATTGGCACGGTGTCATTTCCTAAGTTTATTTTCTTAGATATTAACATGCCCCGCATGAACGGATTTGAATTTTTAAAGCAATACGAAGATATGTTTTTGCATAAGTTTCCTGCTACCAAAATTTTCTTAATGACCTCCTCTATACGAGAGTCGGATAAAGAAAAAGCACACAGCTTTAAATCCGTACATGGCTTTTTCTGCAAACCTTTTACAGCAGAAATTTTTGAGCAAGCTTTAGCTATTGTTAACAATAATTCGGCTGCGGCATAAGCCAACATTCACTTATTGCTAAATAGTAAATACCAATGTACTAGGGGAAAAGGCTTTCGTAGGTTTATTGTCAGCTATAGCAGCAAAACCACTTAGCCATTCAATAATAAAATCTGAACGCATTCAAGCGTAGTAAGTGATGGAAACAAAATAAAATGAACCATTATTGTTTATTCTTTTGCCAAGTACTGCGTTGCAAAAGCCTTGCGTAGCGCTGCTATGCTGCGTTTTTGCGGCCTTGTCCTGAACAAAACAATCGCACATAACGGTTAACTTTATTTCACATCCATCACTAGCAAATTTATCATGGGCGAACCTAGTAAAATAACTGCCCGATTTTTGTGATAAGTGATAAAACAAAATCAATTATGCAACACCTCTTACTTTTGTTATCCCTGTTTTTACTTAGCATTAGTTGTTTTGCTCAACTTACCGACCAAGTAACTTATGATTTAAAGTTTGACGAAATTCAATGTACCCCTACCTCTTTTTGTTTTGAAATACAAGTAAAAGGGGCTGCTGGAGAAGGGGATTTTGTAATTGGTTCTTATACCATTGCATTAACTTATAATACCGATGCGATTAGGCAACCAACTTACAATCCCATTAATTTTTACAATACTACTCAGGATGGCGGCACCGCACAAGAGTGTGAAATTGTAGCAGGAATTGTTTATGCCCCTTTTGAGTTAACAAGCAACAGTTACAGCGAAACCGTTAACCCCGCTACCTGGAATGTGACCTCTTTACTCGATACCTATTTTGATGGTTATGAATGCCCTGTAGTAGATGATACAACTTGGATGCCGTTTGGCCAAGTGTGTTTCGATATTATTGACCCAAACGAAGAGGTAAACATCAGTTTTGATACTGGCCTAACCATCCTTAATAAAAGCGACGATACACCATCTCATATACCAGGCATTTTAAGTACTATTGATAATACACCCAAAGATTACGCCTGTGCACCCACCTGTTTGCCAGTTAGTATTATCATTAACAATTAATAAAACCAAGTCTTTTTTGCAAAAAAAAAATCCAGCATCAAGCGTCCCATCTTGCAGCAAAAAGTGTCAACTGCTTCCATAAACAGGTAACTATTTCCTATCTCCAATAAAAAAATAATCATCCTACCGAAGGATTTTTAATCCTTGCTAGTCTATATAAAGACACATTTGGTTCTTTGACATTTTTTGCCGCTTACTGTTCATAAGCGAAAACTCTTGATTTA
>JAHDBT010000517.1 GCA_020630215.1 Bacteroidota bacterium | reverse complement strand
CTAGAATTACATCGTTGGTAGTTGTGGCATCGCCATCATTACAGGTAGTGCCTGGGGTGGTTGGTACAGATGCGTCGTTATCGTCGCAGTCGTCTGCCACACATACACCGTCATTATCTGCGTCGGTACAAGGAGGTACGGTACCTTCACAAGTACAACCATCGGCTAAAATTTCATCATTGGTTGTGGCTGCATCGCCATCATCACAAGGCGTTCCAGGAGTTGAAGGAACATCGCCATTGTTATCGTCGCAATCGTCTTCTGCACAAACACCATCATTATCGGCATCGGTACAAGGAGGTAATTCTCCTGCACAAATACAACCATCTGCTTGAATTTGGTCATTAATGGTATTGGCATCGCCATCATCACAAGCCGTGCCTGGAATTTCAGGTAAGCTGTCATCATTTGGCGCGCAATCGTCTGCATCACAAATACCATCATTATCGGCATCGTAACAGCCTGTTGAGTCGATGATTACAATATCTTCATCATCTTCGTCGGGGGTATTATTTGAATCATTACCAGGGGTTGAATCTATATCATCAGGGCCAGCAGTTTCTATTTGTGCGAAGTTGGTAAAGTTAGGACTGATACCACCTACACTTACGGATAGTTCTAAGGTTTCGGTGCCGCCAACAGGAATATCTCCAATATCCCAAATACCAGAAGCATAATTATAAGTACCTACTGTTGGATTTGTTGCTACTAAGTTTAAACCAGAACTGATATAGTCTAATACGGTAACATTGGTAGCATCTACATATCCTACGTTTTGTACGGTAATGGTATAAGTAATTACATCTCCTAAATTAACTAGCGTTTGATCTGCGGTTTTGGTTAATTCTAAATCTACTAGGTTAGGTAAAGTAATGGTTGCTTCATCTTCATCATCTTCGTCTGGCACTTCATCGGTATCGTTGCCTGGTGTTGAATCTACATCACCTGTAACGCCGTTTTCTGAAACGCCTGAGTTGACTTGTGCGAAGTTGGTAATTGGTCCCGTAATGTTTACTACTTCTGCGGTTAGGGTTAAGGTTTCGGTATCGCCAATGGCTAGGTTGCCGACTTGCCAAATACCCGAAAACTGACTGTACGATCCTACTGTTGCGGTGTAGCTATCGTAATCTAAGCCAGCAGGTAATACATCCTCCACAGTAACACTAATAGCATTTTGTGGACCTTTGTTTTCTACTTCTATTGTGTAGGTAACCATATCGCCATTTACTACAGTAGATTGGTCAACCGATTTGCTTAATTCTAAATCTACGCCACATTGTTCTGTTGCTACAATAACGGTTACATTAGAGGTACGTACACATCCATTTTTGGTAACGGTTAAGGTATAGGTTGTGGTAACAGGTGGATTTGCTAATGGGTTAGCTGCCGTGTTATTATTTAGATACAAGTTAGGTGTCCAAATAAAACTACCGCCACTTGTTCCAGAAGGCATGTTTCCTAAAGTGGTGTATTCTCCTTCACAAATAGTACGGTCTGGGCCAGCATCAGAAAATACTTCTTGGGTTACATTAATGATGTGGCTATAACTTTCTTCACAATCGTTAATAGATACGGTCATGCTTACGGTTTTATCGCCCGTTGTTGCCCATTGTACATCTACAGATGAACCTGTAGTTGAGGAAGCTGTTGCGCCTGGGCCAAAATCCCAAGTATAGGTTGCGCCTGCTATTAATGGGCTTGCGCTAAAGTTCGCATCTTCTAAAGCACAAACAGTTAAAGGTGCATCAATGCCCGATTGTACATTTGGTGCAGATTCTACCATAGCACTATCTGTATCGGTACAGCCACTACCTGTTACCGTAACCGTGTAAGTACCTGGTACAGTGGTAGTTGGATTTTGAATACTTGATGTAAAACCTCCAGGACCAGACCAAGAGAAGCTTGCGCCAGGTAAAAGTGTAGTAGCCGATAATTGGAATTGGCTTTCGTCGCAAGCAATTTGTCCACCTAAAGCGGTAACTGTTGGATCTAAAACAAATACTTCCACATCGTCGGTATCTTCACAATCGCCATTACCTACGGTTGCAATATAGGTGGTATTATTAGTAGGCGATACATCAATACAAATGGTAGTTTCGCCAGTATTCCACGAGTAAATACTACCGCCACTCGCACAAAGCTGAATGGTTTCGCCTAAGCAGATGGTTTCATCGCTGCCTGCGTTTGCGGTAATTACACTACTTGCTTGAATGGTGGTATTGCCAATGGAAATTGGACAAGCATCATCTCCCCATCTAGCCCAAATACTATAAGTACCTGCGGCTAAGTCGTTGATGGTAATACTACCTGCATCATCGCCAGTATTATAGGGATAAGTTGCGCCACCATCTAGGCTAAACTCTACATTGGTTCTGCTTGGATCGTCGTTAAAAGCAATAGTAATGTTACCATTGTCTAAATCGCAAGAAGTATTTGTTGCCGAAACATTGGTAACATCAGCGGTACTTAGTATGGTTACATTTACTTGGTCGGTGTCGCTACAGCCGCCAGTAGTTACGGTTACAGTATATGTGGTCGTACTACTAGGCGTAACGTTTATACAACTGCTAGAAGAACCCGTATTCCATAAATAGTTACTACCACCGCTGGCGCATAGTTGTACTGTTTCGCCAGGACAAATGCTTTGGTTATTGCCAGCATTTGCCGTTACTACACCAGATTCGGTAATGGTTTTGGTAAACGATTTTTGGCATTGTTGTTCCCAATATTCGTCCCATCCGTAAACGGTGTAGGTGTAAGTGCCAGGAGCTAATCCATTTACAGTAACGGTGCTACCATCGTTTTGCGCTACTAAGGTTCCGCCTCTGTAGATTTGGTAATTAGACGCATTGTTTAAACCCGTAAAGGTAATGCTACCGTTGTCTTGTCCACAATCGGCATTGGTTTTAGTGCTGTTAAAAGCATTGCAGTTAGGGGTGGTTGCTGGGCCATCGTGTGTACACATGTCCTGTATACCTGTATTATCCGAGTTCCAGAAGTGCCCTGTGTGGTTGTAGGTACCATTATTTACATTGGTAATAATGGTCCAGGCATCAGAAAGGGAAGGGCTTATACCATCGGAAAAATACCATACTGCTTGTTGAACGGCTGTAGACGAATAAACGCCTTCGCCATCCATACAGTCGGCAATGCTATTACTAGTTGGCCCTATATAGGTATAAGAATACCCTGTACCAGGTGCGCTGTTTGTATACTCGATACAATAGCCTGTGTTATTGGTATTGTTAAAATAAATAACACATGGAGCACCTCCCGACGTAGTACTTGCTGTTTGAGCAAAGAGGTTTCCGCCAAGCAAAAGTAGTGCTAGGCAGAAAAAACCATGAATAATGTTTGTTTTCATATAAAGGTAGTTGTAATAATGACTTTGTAATTGGGTAGGAAAATACTGGGTATCTGGTATAGCGTACTTGATACTGTTCTGTTCGGCCTTATTTTATTCTGCTTTTTATTTTGAAAGCAAGAGTAACCAATTTTACAAAGTATTATAAATTAAAAAGTAAATTAAAATGAGCATAGCTTGCGCTACTAACAGTAGGTATTCATTTAATTTATGCTAGGGGATTTTTTTGCTTATTTTTATTGTTCGGCAGCTAGTTTTATGGTGATAATTGTTGGCACTTTAACGGGATGGTTTCCTAGTGTACTTAACTGATAATGTGTTTCTCCTACTTTGGCAAAATTTACGGTAATTGGGACTTTTAAATCATTAGAAATTTGGTAGGCATTGGTAATTTGTTGCGCCAAAGTTACCCTGTTTTCTGCTGTTTCTTGGATGGTGAAATAAATTTGCTGTTTGTTTTTATCAAGTGAGGTTTGGTTAAACTTGCCCACACAGTTTAACTCAATACTTTGTAGATTTGCTTTAGGATGTGCAATAAAGTCTACATAAACATTTTGGTTGGCATCGGCATAAAATCTTGCATCAATGGAAGGATAAATATTGTTATAATATAGTTCTTGGTATTCAAAAACTTCTAGTTCTTCTATCTGTAAAACGTTCCTCATGGCTTCATTATGGATAGCTTTTTTGTTTTTCCTGATAAAAGCATTGGCTTCCATAGAGGCTTTCGGATTACTATTGATGAGTTGTATATCTACTTTAACCGCTTCGTTGGTTTTAATAAAAGGAAAGTACTCTATAAAGTTATCTCTAAAAACGTATTTTTCTTGTTGGTTTTGATAGGTGATGAGGTTGTATTTATTGGGGGCATAATCTTGGTTAAAAGATTGCTTGGCTTGGCTTAAATGTTGACGGATGTTTGGTGTTATACTGCATTGTTCCTCTCCGCTTTCTACAATACGGATGCCGCCAATAATCTCTACGCTTTCGGTATACTTTGTACTTGTCTCCTCATTACTTTCTTTAATAATGATAAAATTATGGTATTGCCCAGGTGCAATGCCTGATACTAGCAATGGATTTCCAGACAATTCGGTTTTGCGAAACTGTTTTTTCTTATCTGCTACACTATTGTATAGGAGTGTATAAGTATTGCTTTTAAACTCGTTATCGTTATGAAAAACAATGAATAGCCCATCGTGAGCATTTTGCAGCACTTCTCTACGGGCTTTGACTTGGGTAATTTTAAATTCTTTTGCAACAATCGCAGCCGTATTAGTAGCGGTAGACTCTGTAGCATTACTAAAAAACGTAGGACTAGCATAAAGATTGGCCATTCCTAAAAATAGGACGAGTAATACAGCTCCCCCCTTTAAAAATAATTTTTGGTTATCACCAAAAGGATATTTTTGTAGCGCATGTACGTTATTCATCAAAATGGATGTTTAAACGATGATTTAAATAAATGAATAGGGCTTTTTTCTAATTTCCCGGATTATTTTTTCATTATTAGACATAGCAATCCTATTTACATACTTCGCTTATTTTAAGCGGTATGCATTTAGGGACGCAAAAGAAATAACTGTCCGTTTTGACTTTATCTTTTCGCAC
>JAHDBT010000516.1 GCA_020630215.1 Bacteroidota bacterium | reverse complement strand
CACAAACTTTGTTTCAACAGATAATTAAAACAAACAATGGCCACCATAACCTATCCTATATTTAAATTGCATTTTTTATCGCCTTTACACCTCTCTAAAGGAAAAGACGATTACGATGCCAGCGAACAAATGTTGCGTTCTGATAAAATAAAAGCCGCTATTTTAGCGGATGGACTTTTATTGTATAATGAAGCAAAAAGAAAAGTAGAAGGAAAAGGAGAAATGGAAAACTTCCTAGATGATTTTTTCATCAGTTCCGCTTATCCTTTTTACAAGGACGAATATTTTTTTCCTAAACCCCTCTGTCCAATTTGGTTTGAAATGGCAGCATCATTAGGAGAGGCGAATCAGAAAAAGAGCATTAAAAAAATACAATTTATTGGGCAAAGTCTTTTTCAAAAAATATTACTAGGAGAAGTACACCATATTGAAGAAAACGAAGTGCTAGATAATGGTAAAATGATTTCGCAGCAATTTGCCAACGAAAAAGAACCCAGCAAAATACAGCCTATTAAAAGTTTTTTACAGCAAAGAGTGGCTATTCCCAAATACGGATCCGAAGAAGACTCGATGCCATTTTATACCGAGCGTTTATTTTTTCGAGAAAATGCTGGTTTATTCTTTTTAGTAAAAGAAGGAGCAAGCGAAGCCGTCTTAAAAAAACTAAAAGGCATACTAAGTTTTATTGGCGATAACGGAATTGGCACAGATACCTCCGTAGGCAATGGTCGTTTTACGGTAGAACAAAGCACCGTTAGTTTAAACATAGCAAATAATGCCGATGCACAAATGGCATTATCCTTATACTGCCCTAAAGACGGGGAATTAAACAACAGCATGTTAGCAAAAAGTGCTTACCAACTCATTAAACGAGGCGGATGGATAGCAAGCAGCCCTTACGTAGACAACCGCACAAAGCGCAAAAAAACGGTTTATATGTTTACAGAAGGTTCTGTTTTTCCAAACCAAAAACTAGTAGGCGAAATACACGATTTACGACCTAGTGTAGCAAAGCAACATCCCGTTTACAGAGATGGACGAGCCATATTTATTCCACTTAAAACCAAATAATTGCAAACAGCATGGCAAAAATACAATTAACAACCATAACGCCTTTACACGTAGGCAGCGGCATAGAATTACAAGGTAATTTTGAATATTTATACTTCAGAGAAGCTAATCAAATAGTGGTGATTGATGAAGAAAAAGTATTAAATATAATAGGCAAAGAAAACCTGCAAAAATGGATAGACATTATTGGCAATGAAGATAATTTGCTAGGCTATTTACAAAAAAGAAATGCCCAATTAGCCCCTACCGATGTAGCCAAACGCATGATGAACATAGTAGGAAACGCCCCAACAACTACTAGAAATGGAAGGCGTGCGGTGAAGCCCATACGAGAACAATTACACAATGGCATGGGCAAAGTGTTGGTGCCAGGCAGTTCTATAAAAGGCAGTATTAGAACCGCTGTTTTAGCAGGAGCTATTTACGACGACGAAGACAGCGGCTTTACCAGAAAAAGAAATAACCTAGTAGATAGGCGAGGTAAATTTAGCGATGCCCAAGTCGTAAAAAAATATTTAGGCAACGACCCTAATCACGATATTTTCCGCTTACTACATGTGGGAGATGCCCACTTTACAAGCACCGACTGCTACCATTGCCCATCCATTAATTTAATGCGTGACCGTTGGGGATTCAAACACGATATAGAACAATTTGTAGAATGTATTCCACCCAATGCTACTAGTGAAATAAAACTTTCGCAGCCCGAACATTTAATAAAGCAGGCGAAACGAAAAAACTATTTTAGACAAAACACCAGTGCATTACAATTGCCTAATTTATTTGAAAATCTTCGCAATCATTTTAGCGATGTAATTAACAATGAATTAGCCTTTTGGGATGACCAAAACAACCCACAAGCCTTAACCGATTACCTAGATAAGCTAGAAGACATAGACAAACAAATAGAAGCCTGCCAACCCAACGAATGCATTATACGAATGGGCTTTGGCACGGGCTACAAAAACATTACGGGTGATTGGCAAGAAGAAAATATGCATGAAAACGATTTAGACGACTTAGAAAAAAGTTTAAGAGGTAAAAAATATGCAGGCATGTTGTATCCTAAAACTAGGAGAATGACGAAAGACGGGCAGCCGTTGGGGTTTTTGAAAATGAGTTATTAATTGTAAAAAACAAACATGATGAAACAATTACTGATAATTATTACGCTTATTTTTTGTAGTGGGTTAGCAGTTAATGCACAGAATGCTACTAAGGAGGATATCCGAACAATAAATACTGAAATTACCACTCTTAAAAACACGGATATACGAAACTTATGGAAAGACTTAAATAATGAAATCGAAAAAAACAAAGAATTAAAAGAAAGAATAACAGAATACGAAAAAACAGGTTATAAGGTTGAACAATTAGAAAAGGATTTAAAATTTTGGTTATATTGTTTTGCTGGGATTGCTGGTTTCTTAGGTTTGTCAAGTTTTCTTGGTATTAAAGGAGCTTATAATAAAGCAAATAAAAAAGCAGAAGATTTAGTATCTTCGGAAATAGCCGATATAATTACCCGTGAAAAAGATAAGATTATAGAAATAGTCAAATCAAATGATGTTGATATAATTGTGAAAAAAGAAAGTAAAGTATTAGTTGTTAGTAAAAGTAGTGCTGATAATGAAGCCATCAAAAAAATACTAAAAAACTACGATCTTAACGAAGATAATATACAATATCGAGTACACAAAAACTACGCTGATGCAGATAGTCCTTTTAACGTGTTTTTGCTAAACATGTTAGACGATGATATGGTGAAAGCTTATATAAAGCAGGGTAATAAAGATGCAGCTTATGTTGCATACATTAATGAAGGCTTTTTAACACCACACGATAGATTAAATTTTTCTAAAAATCCAATTACACTTTATAGTAATTTATTGAATACTTTAAAGTATCAATATTTGCAAAAAAATGCCTAGTAATAAGGCATGTTAGTTCTTTGAAATTGCGGTTAAATTATTACTATTATTCAAATAAAACGTTTGTCCGCATGTGAGGAATAAACGGCGTTTTATTTACTTTATATTTTTAAATAATTATACCAAATGTGTAGCAAGGTAGGGTTTTATTTTAAGCTTACTTTGCTACACATATTGGATTAAACTTGCAAACTTAAAATAAAAAATATTTTCACATAAAAAAAACTTCTATTATGGAATTAAACAAATTAAAAAAAGAAGCTAAAGAATTAATGGGCAGGGGTAATACAAAAAAAGTATTCAATTTACTTGCTTTAGTAAGTGAAGACAGTGACAAAAGTTCAGAACTTATTTTATTACGTGGTAGATATAACCGTTTAAAGGATAAAGAAAAGGGAGGTCGGTTAGACCCCAACACATATGAAATCCAACTTAATAACATTACATCTACACTAATAGATTTTGTCACTTCCTTAGAAGCAGAAGATATTAAAATGGGATTCCAAGTGGCGCATCAAGAAATTACCAATCGCATTATTGTATTTACACAAGCTGCTAAAATCGAAAGTATAAGTCAGTTATTTGCGGAACTTAACTTTAGCAATGTAAGCGTACTAACCGCTAATAAATTAACTGATACTGAATTAAAAGATGTAGATTTAATTGTTTTTGACAATACCGACTTGCCTGTCTGCTACAATGAGAAACAACTTGAAGGTTTTGAGGTAGCAAAGAAAACACTCGTAAAAGCTCGCATTGTACAAATGGACGAAATAATAAACAACACTCCTAAATTTATAGTACATTACGGCAATATACTTCATTGGGTAAATGATAAGAGAGCGCGAGTACAAGCTGCAAATGCCCAATTTACGCTATACGCTCGAATAAAAGAGGTGATTGAGTTTATTAATACTTATAGGGTTTAGGGTTCTATTTATTGGAGAGGACTACGACAACGGTTTTAAGAAATGTTTCTAGCTTTTTTCTAGGTTAAGCATCTATCTAATACTGGAGGGGACTAAGACTACATGGCTGTCCAAATGGCATCACGCATTCACATGTTAAGCATCTATCTACCACTGGAGAGGACTGTGACTTAACATTTATAGAAAGTCGCCCCGTTTCTTTGACGTTAAGCATCTATCTACTACTGGCGAGGACTAAGACCAGGAGCATTAGCAAAAAAACAAGTTTAAGTTACCTCGTTAAACATCTATCTAATACTGGAGAAGACTAAGATGAAGTCGCAATAATAAAAGCGAAACAGCGAGCTAAACTTATAAACATATCTACTACTGGAGAGGACTAAGAACGTTCAGGTGTATCACAGCACATTAGTGCGCCCACCTTAAACATATCTACTACTGGAGAGGACTAAGACAAAGTTATACCTAGTACAGCGGATAAAATGCCTAGGTTAAGCATCTATCTAATACTGGAGAGGACTGTGACCCAGCCACGCTTTGGGCGGTGCCTTGGTTTTCTTGTTCAGCATCTATCTACTATTGGAGAGGACTAAGACAACATTAGGTGCTGCATACTTTTACACTGTTCTATATTATTCATTTGTCTACTACAGGAGAGGACTAATATGTCAACTTTGCTATCATAGTTCTTGTGTCTGGGTTCTTAAAACATAATCTATATTGGAGAGGACTAAGGTTATCTACGTTTTTTAGAGCCACGCTTTTTATTTTTATTAAGCATCTATCTAATACTGGAGAGGACTACGACGTGCTGTAAACAGTAACTTCGGGTGGCAAATAATTTTTAATCGTCTATCTAATATTGGAGAGGACTACGACAGATGTCACGTCTAAGCCGTTGATTAGTGGAGCATGTTAAGCATCTATCTACTACTGGAGAGGACTAAGACGTGAAGGTTATTGCCTTTGTTGTTTCGAATGCGTGGTTAAACATCTATCTACTACTGAAGAGGACTAAGACACAGATGATTTGTAACCTAAAGCTGTTTCAAATGTGTT
>JAHDBT010000515.1 GCA_020630215.1 Bacteroidota bacterium | reverse complement strand
TAGACCCTAGTGACTCAAAACCTAAGTTCTTGATGACCCAAGCCTTGTCTTTTTTCCTGCTACAGCGTTATTACTCGGTCACGTAGCTACGGCTATGCTCCCTCGCAATGCCTTGTAGCAGAAAAAAAATACGGCGACTTAATCATCAGAAACTTAGGTTAGGAGCCACTAGTTTAGAATTTTTTTAGATAAGAAATTACAAGAAAACAAAAGGAAGGGTTTCTTCCACAAAAAATAAAAAACTCGAAATAAGTGGCCATGGCCGAGCTTATTTCGAGTTTTTATATTTTTTGCCTACTAGTTTAGGCATATTTCATTTTTCTGAGATTTTAGTTAACACTTTAAAACGGCGAAGCGTAGTGTAGCCGTCTAAATGCCATGTACCAAATACCTGCTACTCCAAAACTACTGCAAAACAATTTTTTTATTCAGCACTTTATCGCCTTGTACAATTTGTAAAAAGTAAATCCCTTTGGCATTGTCAGAAATATCAATTTCCTGATTGTAGTTGCCTTTAAAATTAGGGAGTTCATCTTGGTAAACGGTTTTGCCATTAATATCTACAATGCGAATGCTAGTATTGCCACGGTCGGCTAAATTAAATTGTAATTTAAATTTACCCTGGCTAGGGTTAGGAGCAAAATTCAAATTAGCTACCGATAATTTATTTTTTTTATTGGTAATCAAATCTGGACTCGAAGGCATTTCTTCGGCTGGCACATCCGTTACTTCCATTTTAATTTTTAGGATGCGTTTTTTATTAAAAGGGCCTTTTTCAATGGTAATATCTTCAAACGAACTATTACTATCCAATCCTTCAATAATAATATCATCAAAATTACCCTCTAATTCTCTTTCTATTACATTGCCATCTTTATCTTTAATAATGATGCGTTGTTTTTTAAAAATCTTATCGCTTAAATCTAAGTCTATATCAATATTGTTGTCGTTTTTAAATTGTTCAAAAAAGTCCTCTATAGATTGGTCTCCTTCTTGGTTAAAAGGAAAAGGAAAGGAGGCATCCCTATCAGATTTAAAAATTTGAATGTCCTGTCCAAAGTTACCTTTTGCTAGTACAACGTTTGTGCTGTAAGCCGAATCATCTCTAATATAATTGACTTTTATTTCATCGCCAGCTTTGTAGTTGTTCATTAGGTTAAGCAAATCTTTGCTGTTGCCAATTGGTGTGTCATTAATAGCAGTAACAACATCCCCTTTTTTTAGTCCTGCTTTTTCGGCAGCACTGTTTTTGGTAACATTTAAAATGGGTGCGCCATCTGTAGGAGTATCTTCACTTAGTCCAAAGTTACTGCCTACGCTAATGCCTAGATAGCCTTTATCACTATTTTTACCCATTGCATCTTCGCCTAAAAACCGCTTCATCATTTCATTAATATCTGTCCCTTCATCAATTTGTATATGTTTATTCGCTTTGTTATTTTTGTTCGACTTAATGATAATTCTTTTTTTTGTATCTTCCCCTTCGCCCTTATTATCATCAATATTAATGTCGATATCATAATTGCCCTGTTCACCAATATGGAGGTCTATGTCCTCCGAGTCGACACCAAACAGTTCCAAAATTTGGCTAATATTTTGGGTGTCTTTCAGTTGCATGATGGTATCAATTTGGGTAATAACACCATCAATATCCTTGTGCATTTTTATGCGGATTTCCTCTTTTTGTTTTTCTTGTGCACTAAGTGTAAACCCTATACATAAAAGCATCGTTAATAAAATAAAGTGTTTCATGTCTGCAAATCGTTTTGTTAAAAAAATATAATGGCGTGCTTATTATACTGCAAAGTTAACCAAGACTTTCAACAAAAATAGTTAAGCAATGTTTAAGTCGAGTTAATTTATGTTAATCGAGTGCATTAATGTAATATATGGCTTAATTTTGAAGTATTATATTATAGTCGAAGGTTAAAAAGGCTAGGATTTTTGATTTGTTCAAGCTTTTAAAATAGAACTTTAAAATTTAATGGCAGGCTCAAAATCTTTAATTCAAAATCCTATTTCCAATTAGTTATTAAAAAACATCATTTACAAATTTACAAAACATTTGAAAACTAACCACATACGCATACTCATCGCAGCAATGGCTATTGCTTTATCTGGATTAATATTTTGGCAATATATCTGGATCAGGGAAGCTATATCTGTTAAGGAAAAACACTTTGATGAACATGTACACGAAGCCTTGCGAGAGGTAGATACCTATTTGCAGGAACACGAAGCGGCGGATTTAATGAAGCGGCAACCTGTTAATTTTTCGCCAGTACCAGGCTTACATCTTGTTACAGATACGGTAAGTGGAAATACACGCACTACTACTCGTTTGTCGCAAAAAGTGGGCAATGAGGGCATTCAAATTTATGTAGAACAGGAGGAAGTCGTAGAAGAAGCAGAGGTAAAAGGTATTGGGGAAGATATGCATCAGTCAATTAGGTTGGAGATAGATCAAAAAAATCCTGACAAAGTGCATTTGGGAATTATGTCAACCTCGGCACCTAAAGAGTTTGGTCCTGGCGTGCTAATAACCAGGGTAATAACCAACAGCCCTGCCGAAATAGCAGGCTTAAAAGAAAATGATGTGGTGACCGCTATTAATGGAAATAAGGTACGCAGCGCAAAAGATATTTTAGACGAACTAGGAAAATATGGTGAAGGCGATGGCGTAAATATTCAGTTTAAACGGGCTAGGGTAAACTTACCAAAACGTGCAGGCAAGCGTCTTGTTGATCCTGAAATTGAAATGGCTTTAGCAGGTGAGTTGCGTAAAAAAGGCTTACCTATTGTTTGGGAAAGCAAAGAACTACAGCATATTCCGTTAGCTGTTTTAACCCAAAAGGTAGAACAAAACTTTGTCAAACTAACCAAAATGGCCATCGAAATGAGTATGGCGCAAAAACCAATTGCAGAACGAGTAAACCCAATAGTTTTAGAACGAGCGATTAGTAAATCGCTAGAGGAAAAAGGCATTCATTTAAAATACGATTATTGCTTGCAACAAGGAAGCGATTGTACCTACAGTAACTGTAATAACGACCCCGCTTTATTATATACGCCTTATCGAAAAGAAATTTACCGCAATGCCCTGTATCACAAACCAGCCGAATTAAAAGTTTATTTCCCCCAAAAACGCAACCACATATTAGGCTCATCAATGGCAATGTTGGGTTCTTCTTTGTTGTTTAACCTCATTATCATTTTAATATTTGCCTATACCATGCATACCATCATCCGACAAAAAAAGTTATCGGATATGAAAACAGATTTTATCAACAATATGACACATGAACTAAAAACACCTATCTCTACCATTAAGTTAGCCTGCGAAATGTTAACCGATAACAACCTCCCTAAAACCGAACAACGCATTGACCGCTACGCCCACATTATTAGAGATGAAAACGAACGATTGCAAAACCATGTAGAAAAAGTATTGCAATATGCGAGGCTAGAAAAAAGTGATATTAAATTTAATATGGAAACAATAGATATGCATCAGGTGTTGAATGAGGCGATGCAAAAAATATCTTTACAAATAAATAAGCAAAATGGCAAGCTAGAGGCGAACCTTAATGCAGGAGCCTATGTTGTAAGTGGAGATAGGCTGCACCTTACCAATGTGGTGTATAACTTGTTAGATAATGCCATTAAATACTCTAAAGATGCGCCCAACATAAAAGTATCGACTTGGGGAACACCCGAAAGTTTGGTGATTTCTATTGAGGACAATGGCATTGGCATGAGTAAAGATACCGTGAAGAAAATTTTTGATAAATTTTACCGAGTGCCTACGGGAAATATTCACAATGTAAAAGGCTTTGGTTTAGGCTTGAGTTATGTGAAATTAATGGTAGAAGCACACAATGGAAGTATACAAGCAACTAGTAAATTAAATAAAGGCAGCGTGTTTGAGATAAGTTTGCCTTTGAGTACAACTAATTAGCAACTTTTTACGTTATTTTATTGTAGTTTGTTGGGCAAGAAATTTAGAATGATTTTAAATTAAACTTTATATTATACATGGCAGATACAAAATTGTTATTAGTAGAAGACGACCCGAACTTAGGAGATGTTTTATGCGAATACTTAAATTTAAAAGGTTATAAAACTACTTTGTGTAAAAACGGAGTAGAAGGGTACAATGAGTTTTCGTTGCACCCATATGATATGTGTATTTTGGACGTAATGATGCCAATTATGGATGGCTTTACTTTAGCCAAAAAAATACGCTCAGAAAACCAACAAGTGCCAATTATCTTTTTAACCGCTAAGGCAATGAAGGAAGATAAACTAGAAGGCTTTAAAGCAGGAGGAGACGATTACCTCACCAAACCTTTTAGCATGGAAGAACTGCAAATGCGTATTGATGCTGTATTGCGTCGCTGTTTACCCAATAATGCCGAACCCGAAGTTGATGAATACGAAGTTGGCATTTACAAGTTTAACCACATTAAACAAGAGTTGGTACACGATGCCAGTTTGCAAAAATTAACCACTAAGGAAAGCAGTTTGTTGCGCCTATTGTGCCAAAAGAAAAACCAGGTGCTACCAAGAGAACACGCTCTTAAAACAATATGGGGCGAAGACAATTATTTTACTGCCCGTAGCATGGATGTGTTCATCACTAAATTGCGTAAATACTTAAAATCAGACGAAAAAGTGAGCATCATTAATGTACATGGTAAAGGGTATAAATTAGTGGATATATAATGTGTTTTGTGTTTTTTAACAAAAAAATATTTATATGAAACAGTGTGTACTTAAACAGCACCTTGTATAGAAGAAAAATAGGTAAGTCTTTTGCGAAAAAGGGCTTACCTATTTTTTTTTAATGTTTGAATATAGTTGGATTTTGATATGGAATGGGCATACTAAAAAGAGATGAAAAGTTTGATGAATTGCCGATAAATTTCTATATTAGCCTTATGAATAAAAATGTTAAGTCACCCCACGACCGCTTTTTTAAATCTACCATGACC
>JAHDBT010000514.1 GCA_020630215.1 Bacteroidota bacterium | reverse complement strand
TAAATTCTAAATGAATCCCTCCTAGCGTCAGCATAAAAAAAATCAAAAATCACATATCAAAAATCCTAAACGTCAGCATATCAAAAATTTTAAATACTCAATCTTCGATTCTAAATTCTAAATGAATCCCTCCTAGCGTCAGCATAAAAAAAATCAAAAATCAAATTCCAAAAATCAAAAATCAAAAATCTTTACATTCCACTTCCTCCTGCAATAGCGGGTACAATACTAATGACGCTATCTGCAGCTACATCGGTATCGTTGCCATTTAATTCGTTGATGTCTTCATCGCCTAGATATACACGGATAAAGGAACGAATGTTACCTGTTTTATCTAGTATATGTGGGCCTAAGTTTGGGTTTTGGGTTACTAATTCTGTAACGGCTTCTTTTACCGTGGTGCCGCCTGTATTAAAGGTAGAGGCATTAGCGGTAAACTTCCTTAGTGGTGTTGGAATGATAATGGTTGCCATGATTGTTGTTGTTATAAATGTTATTGAATAATTAAATTATTTATTAGAAAAGTGTTTTTTTGAAAGGCATCGCCAGCCAAAACTAGCGATGCATTTTCCAAATAAAACAACCTTATGATTAATTGTTGAACTGCTGTAATTGTTAAATTTTTTTTTGCTAATGTACAAACTTAGCTAAAATTATTTATTCAAAAATAAGCGTATTATATATGATACTATTATTTTTTATAAAGATTTCATTCTAACCACACAGTCATTAAAAGTGCCAACCAATTTTTAATTGTTTTACTCACCAAAAATTGGTGGCACTTTTTTTTAAGAAAAACTTCAAAACAAAAATTATGAAAAGAACTACTAAACCTTATTCGACGCTGTGGTCGGAATCGAACCGACGTTCCTAGTTTTGCAGACTAGTACCTATAAGCCACTCGGTTACACAGCGTTAAAAGTATCAGCCAATTTAAGTAACGAATAAAAAATAACGGCGCATAAATGACAGATTTATTTTCTAGTCATTACTTGGTGCTTCACTCACCAAAAATTGGTGATACTTTTTAATTACAATTAATTCAACCAAATAAAAATTATGAGAAAAATGTTTTTTATTTTATCGCTTCTATTTCTAAAATTTCCTCTTCTTCAAATGCTGCCCCTGCTTCCTTTAATTGCCAAGAGCGCAGCACATTAATTTCTCCTTGCATAACCGATACAATGATGTAAGAGAAAAAAGGCACGGCTTGTTTCAAATCATGTTCGGACGGGATAGCGGGGTGATTGGGGTGCGAATGGTAAATGCCTAATAGCGTTAAATTATTCGCCAATGCAAAACGTTCTGCTTTCATATAGTCCAAAGGCGAAATTTCAAAGCGTCGTCTTTGGTCACCTTCCTTGCTATTGTTTACTACTTGCGCCAGACTAATATGTCGCACACCATTTTTTTCTTCCCCATAAAAAAAACCGCAGCATTCATTCGGGAATGTATTTTTTGCATCAGCTAAAATAACCGCCTCAGCTTCGCTTGTTAATTGTATTGGTAACATTTTTGTTTTTTTTAAATCAAATTTCAAGAATCAAAAATCACATATCAAAAATCCTAAACGTCAGCATATCAAAAATTTTAAATACTCAATCTTCGATTCTAAATTTTAAATGAACTCCTCCTAACATCAGCATATGAAAAATCAAATATCCTATTTCAAATATCAAGAATCAAAAATCATTTAGATATAAAGCTGTTTCAACACTTCTCCATATTTATCCGCATTATCGGGAAACATGGTTACAATTACGCCTTCGGTTATTTGTTCGGCAACTTGTATGGCTCCTACTAGATTTGCGGCAGCAGATGGGCTTAGTAGCAAGCCTTCGGCACGAGCAAAATGTTTAATCATGTTGTAGGCATCCATGGTGTCAATTTCTAAATGTTGATGGGCGATAGTGTTGTCGTAGATTTTAGGAACAACAGCGGTTTCTAAATGTTTCCAACCTTCTAGTCCGTGTAGGGCGGTTTCGGGTTGTAGCGATGTGAGGTGTATGTTGGTGTTTAATTTTTTTAAGCCTCGACTTGTTCCTACAAAAGTGCCTGTAGTACCCAAACCTGCTACAAAATGGGTAATGCTTCCTTGTGTTTGCTGATAAATTTCGGGCGCAGTATTTTTAACATGTGCTTGCCAGTTATTAGGGTTGGCATATTGGTCGGCATAGTAATATTTATCGGGATATTGTTGTGCTAATTCCTTTGCTTTTTCTTGTGCTTCATCTGTACCGCCAAAACGGGAGGTGTAGACAATATTTGCGCCTAGTGATCGCAAAATTTGCTTGCGTTCTTTAGATGCGTTTTCTGGTAGGCATAGGGTAACGGGAATTCCTAAAGCTGCCCCTACCGATGCATAAGCGATGCCCGTATTGCCACTTGTGGCATCTAGTAAATGTTTGCCATTATCTAGTAGGCCTTGTTGAATAGCATGGGTAAAAATATTAAATGCTGCACGAGCCTTAACACTTCCTCCTAGCTGCTGCCACTCTAATTTTGCATAAATACGCACGCCTTTTTTGGTGAACGCCTGCTTAATAGGATACAAGGGCGTGTTGCCAATAAATGGCGCAATTGTTTGCAAACGTTGTGCTAAACTTTGTTGATTGATATTGATTGGTGTTACGGACATGATAAATGTTATTTTTGATACCTAGTACTTTGCTTATTTGTATTAAAAAAGCCAACGGGCAAATAAAAAATCCCTCACAAAACCCACTGACTGCTGACAGTGCAGCGTTCTGACATAGAGCGTCAGCGAACGGGCTAACAGCTAAAAAACTGATCACTAAAAAACAAAAAAACGCCTTCTCTTGGAGGAGAAGGCGTTTTGTGTAAAACATGAAATTTGTGTACTTATTAGCTTAGTATTTTAGCATACACTTGTTAACACTACATTACGCTACCATCTCCACCTTTTAGGTGAAACATGCAACAACAACAGCAACAACAACAAGTGTTAGCAGTAGTAATTGGATTGATATGGTAGTTATTTGTTAACATTGTATTTATGATAGACGAATTGAGTGAAAAAAAGTTTAAAAAATGTTAAATTTTAATTGGCTTATTTGTGAAATAAAAAGAAAAAAGCCTTTCCGAAGTAATCGAAAAGGCTTTTTCTGACAGTTACCTGTCTATATAAAAATTCTTTCCCATTACCTATGAAGGTTGAAGATAAAACAGCAACAACAACAAAATGATCTAACAAACGTCATAGCAGGAAAGAATTAAATATCGTAAATTGAATAAAAATTATCCGCTTTAATTACTAGCGGGATCACAATAATACGGCGTTTATTCTTATAATGCAAATTTTTTTGAAAAAAACATTAAAAATAAGTAAAAAAGAAGGCTCAGAACACTTTATCATAAAAGTAACTGCTACTTGCTTATGGAAGGGTGCTATAAAATTTGCTATTCAGGCTTCCTAAAAGTGATTGATTGTAGCTATATGCTATATTGATGTAATAAAAGATTTTAGCCGTTTACAATCCAATCATTTTTTTTACCTTTGCAGCGAATTAAGGACAAGAAAAATTTGAGCGTATTTTAACTGATACAAGTATAATAAGTCCTTGATGAAAAAAAACAGCTTTCCTTAGGTTGTTTGTTTTGGGGCAATCTAGAAAAAACGAAAGGAAAAATTATCTAATCAAAAATAAAAAACTTGTTTATGGGCAGTGAAAAAATTCGCATTGAAGATGGAAAATTGGTTGTACCTAACAACCCTGTAATTCCTTTTATTGAGGGAGATGGTATTGGCGTTGATATTTGGCCAGCAGCTAAATTAGTATTTGATGCTGCGGTAGAAAAAGCTTACGGCGGTGAGCGCAAAATTGAATGGACAGAAGTTTATGCTGGTGAAAAAGCATTTAACAAAACAGGAGAATGGTTGCCACAAGAAACTTTAGATGTAATTAGAGAATACTTGTTTGCCATTAAAGGACCTTTAACTACGCCTGTAGGTGGTGGTATTCGTTCGTTAAACGTGGCATTGCGTCAACGTTTAGATTTATACACTTGCTTACGTCCAGTAAAATATTTTAAAGGCAGTCCTTCGCCAGCGAAAGAGCCAGAAAAAGTAGACATGGTTATTTTCCGTGAAAACACCGAAGATATTTATGCTGGTATTGAGTACATGGCAGGTAGTGATGAGGTGAAGAAACTATTGAAATTTTTACAAGACGAAATGGGCGTTTCTAAAATCCGTTTCCCAGAAACTTCTTCGCTAGGTATTAAGCCTATTTCTAAAGAAGGTTCGGAGCGATTAATTAGAGCTTCTATTAAATATTGTTTAGACAATGGCTATAAGTCGGTAGCTTTAGTACACAAAGGTAACATCATGAAGTTTACCGAAGGTGGCTTTAAAAAATGGGGTTACGAACTAGCAGAAAGAGAGTTTGGCGATAAAGTATTTACATGGGCGCAATGGGATAAAATTGTTGCCGAAGAAGGTAACGAAGCGGCTAACAAAGCACAAAAAGATGCGGTGGATGCTGGTAAAATTATTATTAAAGATGTTATTGCCGATAACTTCTTACAGCAAATTCAGTTACGCCCACAAAATTACGATGTAATTGCAACGATGAACTTAAATGGTGATTATATTTCGGATGCCCTTGCTGCAATGGTAGGTGGTATTGGTATTGCGCCAGGTGCAAACATTAACTACGAAACAGGGCACGCTATTTTTGAAGCAACACATGGTACGGCTCCTAAATATGCAGGCATGGATAAAGTAAATCCTAGTTCGGTAATTTTATCGGGTGTAATTATGTTTGAGTATATGGGCTGGACAGAAGCCGCTAAATTAATTGTAGCGGGTCTAGAAAAAGCGATTGCTGAAAAAACCGTTACCTACGATTTTGCTCGTTTAATGGACGAACCTACAGAATTGGGTTGCTTTGCTTTTGGTGAGCAGCTTGTAAGTAATATGACAGCAGTAGTTGCTTAGTTGTAAGTGTTTTTTATTTCACATCCATCACTAAG
>JAHDBT010000513.1 GCA_020630215.1 Bacteroidota bacterium | reverse complement strand
TTGGGAAATAGAATAAATTAAATTGGTGGAGGTTATTTTTTCTCATTCACTAAGGTAATGTACAACCGCAAATTGAGCAGCTTGTACAAAGAAATTTTAGCCTAAACAAGGCTAAAACACAAAGGTAAATCTAAATCTTTAAATCTCGCCAAAAGTATTTATTCAATCATTCACTTACTTAAAAATAAGAACTATGTTTAAATTTATGAAGCTAATAGTCGGCATAGTAGTCATTGCTACGAGTATGCAATTTTTGTCGGCACAAGAGTTTGGAATGGGAGCCATTTTAGACGAAAATGAGTACCTAAAAGTACAATTAACACCACTTATATCAAGCAAAAATTATGAAGGGATGCCCGAAAAAGCTTCCTTAAAACAGTTTGCGCCAGATGTAGGTCAGCAAGGCACTTCTAGCACTTGTGTAGGTTGGGCAACCGCTTATGGTGCCCGCACCATTATTTACGCTAAACAAGAAAAGCTTACCAATAAAGCAGCCATTAATGCAGCTCGTTTTTCCCCCTCTTATATTTACAACCAAATTGCTGTTAGCGATAATGAAAAATATCGTTGTAGCATTGGCGCAATTATGAACAGCGGAATGGAGGTCATCACCACAAAAGGATGCCTAAAATTATCAGACTTTCCTTTTAAAGCAGAAACTTGTATGGAAATGCCCACCGCCGAACAAGAAAGGGAAGCTTTAAAATACAAATTATTGGCCTACAACAGATTGTCTAACCCATACATGGAAGACAATAAAGTACTAAAAGCCAAAAAAAGTATTTCCGAAGGATATCCTGTGGTAATTGCTATGCATGTGTACGAAAACTTTATGAGACTTAATGCCCGCAATACTACTTGGGATGCTAGTCAAAAAGGAAAACATATTGGCGCACATGCGATGGTTGTTGTTGGTTACGATGATACCAATAAAACGTTTGAGCTAATGAATAGCTGGGGAGCTAATTGGGGCGATAATGGTTTTGCCTATGTTACCTACGCCGATTACAAAGAATACGTAATGGAATCGTATGAGCTAATTTATGAAAAAGCAAAACCTACTCCTAAACCACGCCCTATAAGCCCTAAGCCACGTCCTGTTAAGCCAGAACCCAAACCAGATCCTGTTAAGCCCGAACCCAAGCCAGATCCCGTTAAGCCCAATCCACGCCCTGTTAAGCCCGAACCCAAACCTGAGCCGAAACCAGAACCAGATCCTGTAGTAGAGGTTGTAACTTTTGAACTGGCAGGTACGGTTGTTTTTAACCAACTAGAAACCCGTACTTATAAAGAGCAAATTAGCTGTACAGGAAATAAATTAGGCACTATGAAGGCGACAAAGCAAAAAGACAATAGCTACAAAATGGACAAGGAGTATGCTACAGATAATGGCTACCAAATAGAATTTACCACCGAACAACCCAATATGATGGTGTACGTTTTTAGTACTGATGCGAATAATAAATGCAATACCTTATATCCTTTCTCGGAGGAAATAGTAGAGGAATTGTATACCGTAAAAAATAGCCGAATTACCAAAATTTTACCTTACGAAGAAACAACTATTGCCATTCCACACGAAGACTACTGTATGCAGTTTGATGCAACAACAGGCACACAAAACATTTTGCTTTTTACCAAAGAAGAACTAGATATAGAAGCTGTAATTGGTAGATTTCAGCAGACTAGAGGCAGCACCATGAACAAATTAAGTGGCGCATTAGGCACTCGTTTAGCAAGTTCCGACAATATTACCTACCAAGGAAACAACATTAGCTTTAATGGTGAATTTGAACGCAATAAAGTAATTCCTTTAGTAATTGATATGAACCATACAAAATAATCGACTAGGTAGTAGTACTTGCAATTACCAACTTTGTAACACGATATAATAGACATGCAAAATCCCAGTTCAATTACAAGAACTGGGATTTTTTTGTTATACCCTTACTCACTAGAAATGCAAAATTTTCGGAATATTTAAATGCTAAAAAACATTTGCTCCTCCAAATGCCTCAGTTTAGGCCAAAAAACCACCCAATTAAGCCTCAAAAACACTACTTTTCACAATTAATCAACATATTGTTAAGCCATTTTTGTATTTTTAATCACAATCAACTAATTTTGACCCTATATCTATAGAAGAAATTATTCTAACTTACGAAAAAGGTAAAGCCCATGTTCAAAAATTGGTCAGGTAAAAAAGACTACTTCAAATTTAAAGAGCTAAAACCTTATAGCTCGCTCGAAAGCCTTTATCAAGGCTCGCGCAAATATCGTCGTGTATTTGATGAATCGGAATGCAATTATGTTAATGTGGAATTGTCATTTTACAATATCTTATTTCATGAAGAAGACTGGGATACAGAAATCGTATTAAAAGCACTAGACCATAAAAGCAACGAGGAAATTTGCAACATCAAAAAAAATATAACCGTTACCAAAGACCTTAACATTGTACACGTTAGGGAAGGATGGGGTACACCCGATCCTGGCTTTTGGAAAAAAGGAACCTATAAATGGCAGGCTTTTATTAATGGCAACCTAGTAGGCGAAGTGCTGTTCTATATTATGCAAACAGGACAAGTAGCTCCGGGATATAATCCGTATTTTAATATTGTTTCTATTAAGCTATTTGAAAGCCCTTTTGAAGGTGTGCCTTATGGCAACCGCACCTATATGCAAGCATTTAACCATGCCGAAACCCACTATATAAATGTAGAGGTGGTACTAGAAAATTTAATTACCGATGAAAGCCATTTTCCGCTAGAGCTACAATTTAATGTATACAACGATACGCGACACCTAAAAGCGTATATGACCTACTTTAAACACATTACCGACCGCCGCAGCGAAATTGTACTAGATGCAGGATACGGTACTAGAAAAACAGGCTTTTGGTACAAGGATAGCTACAGCCTAGAAATTATTTTTATGGACCAACTCATTGCCGTTGTGCCATTTGAAGTTGGAGACGAAAATATTTTGTTTTCGGGCAAATATAACTACGATGTAACAAGTGGTCATGGCACACCTATTGTAAAAAAAACCATTGATAAAGAGGTGAGCTTCGACGAAGCCAAAGAACATTTGGACGGACTCATAGGCATGAAGCAAGTTAAAAAACAAATTAACGAACTAGCTACCTATTTGCGCTTTAAACAATTAAGGGTTAAAAAAGGATTGGCCGAACCAGAAGAGTTTAATTTGCACAGCATTTTTATGGGCAACCCAGGCACAGGAAAAACAACGGTTGCATTACAGCTAGGCAAAATTTACAAAAGCTTAGGTTTACTAAGTAATGGCAAAGTACACGAGGTTGGCCGTGCCGATTTAGTAGGCGAATTTATTGGACAAACAGCTCCTAAAGTTAAAAAAATAATAGACAAAGCACGAGGAGGCGTTTTATTTATTGACGAAGCTTATGCCCTAACAAGCAGAGGCAACGATGATAAAGATTACGGCAGGGAAGTAATGGAAGTGCTGCTAAAGGAAATGTCGGACGGCGAAGGAGATATTGCCATTGTTGCCGCAGGCTACCCCAAAGAAATGGAACGCTTTTTAGCCTCTAATCCAGGCATCCGTTCTCGTTTTACCAACATCATTCTCTTCCCCGATTATACGCCCAACGAGTTAATGGCCATCGGCATGTCGGCAGCAAAAAAATGGGATGTAAGCATTGAACCTACTGCCGTAGAACTTATCAATAAACACATTGTAGAAGCCTACCGAAACCGTTCTCGTATGTTTGGCAATGCCCGCTATATGAACGGCATTATTGAACAGGCTAAACGCAATATGGGTTTGCGCTTAATGGGGAGCGAAGACCCCGAAAGTTTAAGCCGGGAGCAATTATCGACTATTAATTTAGGGGATATAAAAAAGGTGTTCGCCAAAAACGACGGTCATGCCGTACAAATGCCAGTAGACCAAGATTTACTACAAGAAGCACTCGACGAATTGAACGAGTTAATCGGCATGAGTCGCATTAAAAATGAAGTGAACGAAATCGTAAAACTAGTGCGCTACTACCGAGAAGTTGGCCGCAATTTAAAAGACGCTTTTTCTTTACACACCGTATTTACTGGCAACCCAGGAACTGGTAAAACTTCGGTAGCTCGTATTCTAGTAAAAATTTACAAAGCCCTAGGCATCCTAGAACGAGGACAACTAGTAGAATGCGATAGAAAATCACTAATTGCTGGCTTTGTAGGACAAACCGCCATTAAAACAACTGCCGTAATTGACGAAGCCATAGGTGGCGGATTATTTATTGACGAAGCCTACTCCCTAACCGCACAATCGGGTTTCGACTTCGGACGAGAATCCGTAGAAACCATTCTTAAACGCATGGAAGATCAACGAGGGGAATTTATGGTGATTGTTGCGGGTTATCCTGCCGAAATGAAAAAATTCTTAGAATCGAACCCAGGCTTAAAATCCCGTTTCGATAAGCATTTTGAGTTTGAAGATTACAAAGGCGAAGAGCTATTGGACATTGCAGACTATATGTTTCGGCAAGAAAACCTAGAAATGGATACCGCAGCAAAAGCCTATTTGTTAAATCACTTTAACCTCCTATTATCTAAGAAAAACAAATACTTTGGCAATGCCCGTGCCGTACGTAAAATTGTAGCCGAAAGCACTCGTAGGCATCACTTACGCCTAGCAGAACTGTCGCAAGAAGAACGTACCCCTTCGGTCCTCAATGTTATTCTTACCGAAGATTTAAAACACGTAAAAGATAAAAGCGATGTTGGTGGCGCAAAAATGGGCTTCCAAATTAATGGCGAATAAATTGATCTTTTGTGTCAGGTAGCAAGTACTTTTGTACCATTCCTAAGATAAAACTGCCTCTTTTAATCCGAAGAAAGACTTACTATTTTTTAAAAAAATAGTAAGTCTTTTTTTGACATGTTTATCCAAATGGTTTACACTTTTTGCTACAAGCCAGGAGGCTTGACCCTGCTGCCCGGTCCAGCCTCCCGGCTGGAGCGTAACGGGCATAAAGCCTCCCG
>JAHDBT010000512.1 GCA_020630215.1 Bacteroidota bacterium | reverse complement strand
ATTTCGGGGCAAGGAGTTGGTTCTGGGCAATCGTATCCTGCAATTACATCGTTTTCGCCAGTACAATCTAATCCAATTGGTGCTAAAGTATTTTCAAAAGTAAAACTTACAATACCTTCGGTGCCTGGTACGGCATCAAAGGTCAGACCTGTACCTTGGTTTCCTTGTTCATCTTCCCAAAATGCTATATAGTTTTCACAGTTAGGAGCAATTGTTACAGAACAACCATCATTATCTACTAGTGTTGTGCCTCCAAGAACAGGATATACCATAATACTTATGGAGTTGCTTTGTAATGGTTCGCAAGCAGGATTAGCAGGGGTGTAAACGGCATTGTAAAAGAAAAGTTCGCCTGTACAACTTGTTGTTTCAGGAATTACTTTATCAGGATTAAAAATTTCCTCTCCTTCGTGATACCAAGCAACTGTTCCTCCATCGTCGTTTATAATAACTGCTTCTAGGGTAATAATATCTCCGGAGCAAATATCTTCACTAGAAGGAAAAACAACCATACTTGTTGGGCAAGGTGTTTCTTCTTCACAATCAAAATCGCCTGCAAGGGTAATATTACCTTGGCATTGTATAGGTGCGTCTGGATTGCTAAGGGTAAAGGTGACCGTACCACTTGTTCCTACGGCGGCTTCATAACTTGTACCTGTGCCTTCATTGCCTAAATCATCACTCCAAGTAGTCGTAAATGTACTACAGGTTGGCGTAATGTTCACGGTACATCCTTCATTACTAGTAATTGGGTTCTCCGCACTTACATCGGGATAAACGGTAATGATTAAGTCTTCGCTTTGTATAATTTCTTCCCCTTCACAATCGGCAGTAGCAGCCGTATAAGTGGCGTGTATGCTAATTGTTTCTACCTCGCAAGTGGTAGTGCTTATTAAGGTGCTATTAGGATTGGTAACGGGTGTGTCATCGCTGTAATACCAGTTAAGTGTGCCTTCGTCCTCGTTGGCTATGATTGCACTTAAAGTGATAAAGTCGCCAGAGCAAATGGTTGTTGAGCTTGCATTTATCTCGTTAAAAGTGGGGCAAGGTGTTGGGGCAGAACAATTATAAGTAATAGTTACAGAATTACTACTTAAGCCTGTGTCGCTGTCTAAACAAACTAGTTCGTTAGGAACATTGGGATCGATAATGGCAAAGGTAACGGTAACGGTATCTGTTGTACCTTGATATACTAAGCCTTCTCCTGTGTTGCCTTCCTTGTCTGTCCAAGTAGCGGTGTGGCTATTGCAATTAGTACTCAATGTTACCATGCAGTTTTCGCTATCTATATCAGGTGGCACAATACCAATTAGGGGATATACTGTTACTGCTACCGTTTTAGAGATGGCTTCGCACGCTGGATAAGAGGGCGTAAGTATGGCGGTAAAAGTATAGGTTTCGCCTTCACAATTATCTGTCATTAAACTTATATCTGTTAAATCATTGACTGGCTCTTCATTGTCATTATACCATGTTACAGTGCCATTTTCATCGTTGGTAAAATTGGCTATTAGGTCAATCATATCGCCTGAGCAAATTTCGGTAGTACTCGCACTTGCTTCAAAGTTAATACAGGAACAATTTTGGTCGGATATGGTGATGCTGTCTACGCCTGTACAAGCATTTTCATCCGTAACGGTTACAGTGTAAGTGCCATAATCCGTAATTTCTAGCACCATATCGGTAGTACTATTGCTCCATTCGTAACTGTCAAAACCATTTGCAGCAGCTATTGTAATAGGCAAATCGGATGGACAAAGCGTGAGTAATTCCTCTAGTCCAGCATCTATAATTGTACAACAATTAATGCTTATATTTTGGGTAATGAAACAAGTAGCACCAGCATTATCGGTTGCTGTAAAGGTGATGTTGTTTCCGTTTGGATTAATTAAGGCACTTACATAAGGCAAATTTTCTTGGAGCATAATATCCAAACTTCCTAGCGGTTCACTAGCAGTAAGTTGGTACGAGCCACTTCCACCTGTAACATTTACACTAAGGCTCACTTCTCCATTTTCGTCGCAAGCGGTAGTATTGATGGTCATTTGCAAATCTGATAACACATCAAAAACCATACTTCCTGAGCCTTGACAAGCATTTCCGTTGGTTACGGTTACGGTATAAGTACCTTGCTCACTTACCATAATGGTTTGGCTACTTTCGCCTGTTGACCATTCATAGGCTATATAACCTGCGCCTGCATCAAGCGGGTAAGACGCATCTTGACTACAAACCGTTACATCGCTTAATGTTACAATAGGCGTAGCATTAACCATTAGCATAGCACTAGCTGTTGCAGAGCAATCAGTGCCATTAGAAACGGTTACGCTATACACTCCTTCCATTGTTGCTTCGATGGTTGATGTAGTAGCACCTGTAGACCAAAGATAAGTATTGAATCCTTCACCAGCATCGAATGTATGAGGAAGGGATGCGGCACAGACTTCTGCATTGGCAAAAAGAGTAGGGTCGATACTAGTAATATCGCAACAACCATCATCTGTTACCTGAATAGTTGTAATAGCATCGTTACAAGCACCTGTATTATTGGTGATGGAGAGTTCATAATCGCCTGTACACATATTTTGGATGGTAAGTACATTTCCATTTTGTGTTACATTGTAAGCGGGAGTTATTGTGTAACTAAAATCGTTGGTTCCTGTAACGGTAATTTGAGTAGTTCCGCTACAGGTTTCACAAAAGTCGGCATTAATATCGGCTTGTGCGCCAGGTGCATATATCTCATTACCGTCGGCATCAACACCTGTATAAAAAAACCAACCCGATAGGCCGTAGTTGCTATTTTTATCGTTGGCACCTTTACCTACTTGAAAAGCATATTGGTTGCCACCAAAATTTTGTTCGAGGTAGAGGGTAATTCCATCGAAGTAGGTACCAGGTATTGCAGTAAGGGTACTTTTATCACCATTCATTCCAGAATCAATGATATAGTAGTTCCAGTTTAAATAATGTTCGCCTACATTAAGCGGATATCCTTTATAGGTAGCAGTACCAGGAAAAACATTTTGCCAATCGTTCCAGTCTAGTAAGTTATAGAACCAAACATCTGCGACAAACTGTTTAGTAGGGTCGTTTACACTCACAATACTTCCTGTAAGATGTGCCGTTCCATCGTTAAATACTTCAAAACTGCCATTGCCATCTATAAACACATAGCTGGTGCCGTTTGGTAAATCGCTACCGGGCAATCCATCTAAGTAAAAAGCGTGGGTTTCTCCTGCACTTTCAAAAGCGGTAATACAAGTTGTATTACAATGTTGAGTTGTATTTTTTTCAATATCCACACAATCATCTTGTGCATTGAGTTGTAGCACGCATAATATACACCAGCATAAACACCATATTTTAAAACAGTTTTTAGCGTACTGTTTTAAGGAATGTTCATTGGAGGAGGTAAATGTGAAAAGCGTGATAAGAGAGATAGGGTGTTTACGTTTAGTCTGGTAATTGTCCATGTCCATAGTTTAGATTGACAAAAATATTTTTCAAAAAAAATACGTAATAGACTATTGATAAACGTTTATTTAACAAGGCTTGAAAAATGAGTTATACCGCCTATCTTTCAAGCATTATTTAACTTTACGTTTTATAAATACAGGCAAGCGTTTTTTTAAGCCTCTTTCATAAAAGGTGTGCTGTTAACAAATGTTTTAATTGCCTGCTCTTCTCCTTTTGAAAGACCAATTAGATTGGTTATTCAAAAGCAAACGAGTAGACTTATTAAATATTTATTACCTCCTTTATGTAAGGCAAAGTACAAAAGTAAATTCATCCTTTCCACTTCAACATTTTCCCATATCCTGCCTTGCAAATATCCGCAATAACTCGCTATTTATCCGCAAGTGGTTCTCTACACTTAAATATCCAAAGGGATATTTATTTTGCTAACGCAAAAATCGTTCGTTCACATTTTGCGCTTGGTCTATGAAAAAATCTTTTTGTGCAAATTGACTACTTTATTTTCTTACTTTGCCTAAAGTAAATTCCCCCTTACAAACTGTTTATCAAATAGCTATTACTATAGGCTAGGCATTTCTCAATTCCTTAAATTAGTTTTCCAACATCTCTTCTTTACTAATTGGCTTTTCCTCTTTTCGATAGTTTTCTTATTATTTTTCAGTTGGGTTTTAGTTTCTAAAAAAAATAAAGCTTATTTAATGTTATAGCTATTAGCTCCAATTTTGCCCTTTTATCATCTTACCACCTTATTACTCGGTCATGTAATTTAGGCTGTTGTTTTCTTGCGATGCCTTGTAGTTTAAAAAAAGGATGGTAACTTAACCATTAGGCACTTAAATTTTAGGCTGCTGTTTACAAAAAACAGCTATTAAATAGGTGCGTTTATTTTATTGTTTTTTTCAAAAGAATGTTATTTTTTTTTACACAAAATGATAAAAATAATTCCCTTGCTTTTAAGAGCTATTTTGGGCACTAAAGCTGGTAAACATAGCACTTCCCAGTAGGAAAGAAAAAAACAACTTGGTCATTCTGCTAAGACTTGGTGTATTTTATTTACATTTCCATCTGCTTGCTCTGCACTTATTAATGACCTAAAAATAACAAAATTGTAGTGTTTTATTATCAGTTTAGGCACAATATTTGGAATTAGAGCCTTGACTTAAACAATTTTTCTTCTTATTTATAAGGACTTAAAGCCAAATGTTTTCCCACTTCAAACAAGCAAATCGTTAAATAGCTCCTCTTTTGTCTTATAGAACGCAAAGTCTTATCTTTAGCTAGACTGTTTTGGCACGTTTATTGATAAGTAGTGTTATGGAACTCATTTAACCAAACCAACCTTTGATATACAGCCCAAAACAAATTTTGAAAAGCTTTCAGCTAAGAAAATATTGAGAAGTCCCTAACAAAAAGATTATTCATTCAAATGTAAAAAAAACACTCAAAAGTCACACTAGTCTTATAAAACTAAATTTGAAGCTTGACTATCTCTGGGCTATTAGTTAACCACATTGAGTATTGAAAATGAATGGACTAAGTAAGTATTATATCCG
>JAHDBT010000027.1 GCA_020630215.1 Bacteroidota bacterium | reverse complement strand
CTAGTGACTCAAAACCTAAGTTCTTGATGACCCAAGCCTTAGTAAAAGCCCAAAATGGTCCTCCAAAAATTAGTATGTTCTTTTATTAATTACAGCTTAATTTCTTCACTTTCGTTGTTGTAAAAATGAAATTCTGTTAAGTGATAGTTATTATCGGAGCTAATGCTGACCCATTTTTTATATTTCCAAAACAGTTTCCATTGTCTAGAAATAATGCCTCGTTTAAAATAGGCTTCTACAAAGGGGTGCACTACAATTTTAAGTTGCTGATAATCTAACTCGTTGAGCAAATAGCCTAGGTTGTTTTCAATTTCGTCTACAATTACCAAAGTAGAGTTTACCTTTCCCGAGCCTTTACAACTAGGGCAAATTTCTTCTGTAGAAATGCTTACTTCGGGGCGCATTCGTTCGCGGGTAATTTGCATGAGGCAAAATTTACTCAGCGGCAAAATAGTATGCGTAGCTCTATCGTGTAGCATTAGCTCTTTCATTCTTCTAAAGAGCATTTGCTTATTATCGGCATTTTTAAAATCAATAAAATCAATTACAATTAGTCCTCCAATATCTCGCAGTCGCAATTGTCGAGATATAGCGATGGCGGCTTCGAGGTTAATGGTGAGGGCATTTGTTTCTTGGTCGGTGCGGGTACTTACTTTATGTCCACTATTTACGTCAATAACGTGCATAGCTTCGGTATGCTCAATAACGAGGTGTGCACCACTTGCAAGACTTACGGTTTCGCCAAAAGAGGCTTTAATTTGTTTGGTTATTTTGTATTGGTCGAACACAGGCGAGCGGCCACCATAATAAGCAACCATTTTTTCGGTACCTGCCGATAATTCTTTTGCATACAGCTTAATATCGTCGGCGAGTCCTTTATCGTTTACAACTATTTGGTTAATATTGGTGTGCAATAAATCGCGTATAATGCTAGATGTTTTTCCTGCCTCGCTCAACACTTTATCGGGGGCTTCTACTTTATTTAACTGACTTAAAATATTTCGCCATTTATCTACTTGTGCATTAATATCTTCGTGCAGTTCGGCTACGGTTTTGTTGGCGGCGGCGGTACGCACAATAATGCCAAACTTAGCAGGCTTAATACTTTCTACTAAGCGTTGTAAGCGTTTGCGTTCTTCGCTAGATTTTATTTTTCGGGAAATGGCTATATGAGAACCAAAAGGGGTAAGTACCACAAAATGGCCTGCTAGGGTAACTTCGCAGCTTAAACGAGGGCCTTTAGAGGAAATAGGTTCTTTAAGAATTTGTGCTAGTACAATATCTCTGCGGCTTAGTACATCGGCTATTTTCCCGCCTTTATCAATATCTTTTTCGAGCGAAAAATGATCCAATAAATGGGTATTTAATTTTCCTGCGATTCCTAAGTCCATGTATTTTTTTTGCGAACGGACTTGTGCGCCTAGATCAGTATAATGCAAAAATGCATCTTTATCGAATCCAATATCTACAAAAGCAGCGTTAAGACCAGATACTGTTTTTTTTACTTTGGCAATAAAAATATCGCCAACAGCAAAATTATTGTTATACTTTTCGTGATGTAACTCTACTAAAAGTTGGTCTTCTAATAAGGCAATTTCTACACCTGTGTTAGTGGCATTAACTATTAAATCTCTAATCAAACCGATTATAATTTAGCTCAGTGTGTGAGAATACAAGATTAGGATTTGGTAGCAGGTGTTGCTAAAAGTTCTAATCTTGAAATAAATTTGCCTCTCTATTCTGTATTAGATGTAGGTATAAGCATTTATATACCCGATATTGCATTTTTGACACACCTTTCCCTCAAACAAGAATTGGCATCAAAAATTGCAAAACTCTCTGTATAAATTGTAACTATTCTAAAAAATTTAACAAGCACATATAACAATACGACAATTTTTACTCCTACACTCTCTTATTGAAGGAATAAAAATTATCGTATAGTGCGTTAAGTCTTAAAAAACAAAAAAGATGATTTAAGCTAAACGAGCTTATTTTTTCTTTTTGTGACGGTTTTTTCTAAGTCTTTTTTTACGTTTATGGGTTGCTATCTTATGTCTTTTTCTTTTCTTTCCGCAAGGCATAGGCTGCTATTTAATTTGATGATTTTAAAATTTGGTTGATATATGTATCAATTTCGGCTGCAAAGGTAGGATTTTTTATTAACTTTTTACACTCTTTTAGTGCTTCTATAGCTTTTTCTTTATTTCCTTGTGCTAAATAAGCTTCTCCGAGGTAAAAATATCCTTCCGAATTTGCAGGATTGTTTTGAGTTACGAGTTGCAATCTTTGTACCGCTTTATCGAATTGCCCTGATACGATGGCCATTCGTCCTAGGATAAGATTTGCTCTACCATTGAGCGAATCAACGGCAACAACATCTCTTAACATAAACACTCCATCCATTACCATTTTTGTTTGGTTACCTGCGCCATCAATATAGCAGGAGGCAAGGTCAATCTGCGTATCAATATCGGTAGAATCGAAGAGCAGGGTATTTTGGTGAGCCGCAATTGCATTTTGCAGCAAAAACTGCCGCATAGTTGTATCGCTAGAGAGGGCAAAGGCTTGCGAAAGCTCTTGTCCTGCTTGTCGCCAATTTGTTTTAGTAGAATCGAGTTGTGCAATTTGCTTATAAAAATAAGAGGCAACCTCTATATATCGAGCTTGTTTCCATTGTTTGGCCAATTGCCCTAGCACTTTAATTTTACTATTTTTATCGGTAGCTGTTGCTAAATTATTTTCGAGAAGTTGAATACTATCTTGTTTCTCTTTACTGAGTTTGCTTTTTAGTCGGGTAACTAACTGTTCAAAGTCAATGTTAACAATTTTGGGCGGTGCTGCGTTTACCTGTTGCCCTTGTGCCATAGGTGCTTGTTGGGAAGCAGCTACTTTGGGCGGTATTTTACGGTCTCCAAATACAAATAGTAATACGACCACTATTATGGATGCAACTACTAATAAAAGTTGGCTTTTATTCACAATACAAGGTATTTTCTACTTATGAGTTAAGTGCTACTAGCCTTTAAAAAAAGCTAGTAAAATAAGGAGTAACAAACAAAAAACAAACCTCCTACAAAAGTAAGGTTGTTTGTTTTTTACCTGCCACCCACTATAAAAATCGGATGGATTTATCGAATGATAATTTGACATGTTTATCTAAACGGTTGACATTTTTTTTGGTATATAAACGGTTCCGTTTCGACTATACCACTGTAAAGTGTCGCGTACTTTTCCTTGTTGGATAAACAGGTCGATAATTTGGAGTAATAAAATTGTTTGGCAAAAATATGGCTAACAAAATTTAAGGTTAGCATAGCAAAATGATGTTATCAATATTCTAGCTTTTCAATAAAAAACTCCATTCTAGTGAAAGCGACAAAATAAATCAGGCTATTACGCTTATTCTTTTTCCCAATCCTGCGTTGCAAATGCTCGCAATAGCTCGCTATTGCTGTGCTTCTTTTATTCCGCAAGCGGTTCTCTACACTTAAATATGGCCTTTCTCCGCAAGCGGTTCATTCCGTTTAAATGCATCAATATGCATTTATTTTGCTGCGCAAAAATCACTCATTCATATTTTACTGCGTAAAAATCGTTCGTTCATATCTTGAGAAAAACAATCGCACATACTGGTCTGATTTATTTATCCCTTTTCACTTAGCAATGATAAGCTCCCTATCCCTCTGTACTAATTTTTAATGCCGAGCTACGCTTCACTTTTTCTACAAACACCTTAGCAGGCTTAAATGCAGGAATGTGATGTTCAGGAATTTCGATAGCTACATTCTTCTTAATATTACGGCCTATTTTTTTAGCCCTTTTTTTGGTAATAAAACTACCAAAACCTCTAATATAGACATTCTCTCCATCCGAAAGAGAATCTTTAACTTCCTTAAAAAATGATTCCAAAGAGACGAGAACATCAACTTTGGGAACTCCTGTCTTTTCAGAAATTCTAGCAATTAAATCTGCCTTTCTCATACAAAAAAATTTAAATGGTTAACAATTTGACGTTGATTATTTGAACTATGGTTAGCGCAGTAAAATAAAACCTACTGCTTAGTTTTTTATTTTTAATAATACAAGGCATTAAATGCCTGTTGTTAAGCGTCCTCTAAAATTTATTGATTAGTTCTTATAAAAATTCTAATTTATACCAATCAATCCTGTTTTTTTAGCTATTTTTGACTATTGTTTCTACTAAGGAATCTTTTTTCATGTAAAATATTTACACAGTAGCTACTTTAATTTGTAAACCTTATAATTAGCAAATATCCTTAACAGCCATTATGCACCTACTACAATTACATAAACATTTACTAAAAATGGCTTATTTCCCTAATTGTGAGACGCTTGCACTAAGGTAAAAAAAATAGTTTAGAACGCATAAAAAAACAATTACATTAATGAAAAAAAAATCACAACTCCATTGATTATGCTTAATAGGTTGTAAATTTAAAATATTTTTTTGTATTGATAGTTAAGTATTTGCAGATTTTTTTAAAAAAAATCAAAGTAATATTCCTTTTCCCTACAAAACCATGCCATTTTGCACACAATTTATTGATTATTACTGTATTAAAGTACCTTTTTTTTTATTTCATCCCACTTATTAAAAAATAATAGACATAAACACTTGCTTAAAACAGCAAAAAAACAATGCGTTATAGTTTGATAATAAGTGAAAAGAAGAATTTACTAAAAAAATGACCTCAAAGGAGGCATAAAACAAAAACAAACACATAAAAAAATAAAAGAATTTATTCAATATTCATACATAATTTGGATTCTAAAATTTACTATTTCCTACATTTCTTCTTTATTTTTTTTATTTTTGGTAACAAACCCCAAACAGCAAGTAACAATTAAATTAAATAGCTATTGCCAACAAGTAAGTTTATTTAGTGCAAATTGTTATAACTCTACTACCTACTTTTATAGGCTATACAAATGTAAAAGGCAATGACCAAAAACGACTATTTTTCAACCACAAAACAATTGCGATATACCTCCAACTTGGTACTGCTTTCTTACTATTTATCTTTTATTAAGCCTTGCTATTTTAGCGCATTGTGTTTTGCATAAAACCGATTAGCATAAGCAAAGTAAAAACTTTATTGATTCTTTCCTTAATTTTTTGCAATCATTACCTAGCATCCACAAATCAAAATCCATATCTTTGTCATTCATTAAATGGCAAACCGTTTTATTTTACGTATAAATAAACTTAAAACAAAAAACTATGAAACAGTTAATTTACATGCTATGTTGTATTTTAGTGCTTAGTGCCTGTAAAGGAAAAAAAGCGAAAGACGACACTAGTGATGCAACTACTAAACAAAATAAAATAGAAACTGTGAAAAAAACAGAAACAGCTAATAAAGCAAACA
This sequence comes from Bacteroidota bacterium, assembly GCA_020630215.1. Classification (GTDB taxonomy): domain Bacteria; phylum Bacteroidota; class Bacteroidia; order Chitinophagales; family UBA2359; genus JAHDBT01. The sequence goes on along the minus strand of JAHDBT010000027.1, from coordinate 24,105 downwards.
ATGCCGTACAACAAGGAGGCAAAATTCGAGGCATCGACAAAGACGAAATGCTGGGCGTTATTAATAATGCCAAATACGATAAAGATGTGGCTATTTTAATTAAAACGAATAAAGGCGACATTAACATGGACTTATACGCTACCAAAACGCCTAAAACAGTGGCTAACTTTTTAGGATTAATAGAACGTAAGTTTTACGACGGGCTTAACTTTCACCGTGTAATTCCTGACTTTATGGTTCAGGGCGGTTGTCCTTTTGGTACTGGACGTGGTAACCCTGGCTATAAGTTTGAAGATGAAATTGTAGAAAGCTTACAACACAGTGGTCCTGGTATTTTATCAATGGCTAACTCTGGCCCTGCTACTAATGGCAGCCAATTTTTTATTACACACAAAGCAACGCCTTGGCTAAATGGCAAACATACCGTGTTTGGCAAAGTTAAAAGCGATGCAGATATGAAAGTAGTTAACTCAATTGTACAAGGAGATAAAATTGAGTCTGTTACCATACTAAAATAAGGCTCAAAGCCATAACATGGATGTAAATATAGGCATCCATAAAAACAATTTATTACTCGCCATACTGTTGTGTACGCAACCGTATGGCGTTTTTTTTTGGTACAAAAAATGTAGTTACAGCACACCTAAGTTATTTAAAGGGCGTTTAGTACTAAACAATATGCTCCCTATTTCTTTTAATTATTTTTACCCTATTAATGCTTGGTATCATAATGCTTTTAGCAATAAATGGAGTATTGCATGTTGTCAAGCAATAAACCTTTAAAGCTTCCTTTCGTAAGGATGGCTTAATTTTTGATTTTAATAAGCGATTTTCCGCATTAGATTTAGGGATGTTTCCAAAATAAATTTGCATTTTTAGCTTATATGTGCTTAATAATTGCATAAAAATGGGCTATTTGTTTGCTCACCATCTCTTATATGAAACAAAGGGTATTTTGAAAAAAGTAAATCATATTATTTCTTTTGAGTTTGGTATTTTTCTACTATCATTTTTAATGCTAGTAGGATGCGCTCGTAATACAATAGATCAAGAAGTACCAACTACCGCAGTACAATCGCCCGAAAACGGGCAATCGTTTTTTACAGGAAGTAAAATACCCGTTAGCTTATCGCTTGCCGACGATGTTAACCTAGACCGCTATAATATACGTGTTCGCAAAAACGATCCGTTTACTACAAGCTGGGATACTTTGGTAATATTACGCCTAGAAGGACAAACCGCCGATGTAGATATGGCTTTGGATGTACCGCTATGGGCAAAATCGGGTAATTACGAACTCAAGTTTTACTGCGAAGATCAGTTTGATAAAATTTCGGATAGCACTTTTGTGTACGTCAACCTAATAAAGGGCGATACTATTTTACCCTCTGTACTGTCTACCGCCCCCGAACCCTACGACGCTTTTTATACGGATGGGCAAATGCCTGTGAAAGCCGAATTATCGGATAATGAAACCATTGTTTCTTATGCCTTAGAAGTAAAAAGCTTAACCAACGACGAAGGCTGGGATTTAAACTTTAGCCAAGCTATATGGGGCAATCCAGTGTTTATTGATACGGTGATTAATATTCCTGAAGCCGCACTCAGTGGTGCTTACGAACTGCTCATTCACGGTACCGATATTTCTAACAATACCACAACTATTGCCGTTCCTTTTTCACTACAAAACTCTACCGACCCATCTCCGCCACAGGTAAATATTACCTCTCCATATGTAGAAGATACCGTAACCGTTTTTTCTGGAAGTAATTTAATTATTCTAGGAAATGCACAAGATGAAAACGGCTTGCTGGCTCTAAAAATTAATTTATACGATACTGATGAAGACGAGACCTTATTGTATCAGCAACCTGTTGTAAGCTTGCAAGGAAACAATGCTTACACACTACAAGAAATTGTTCCTGTACCAGCAGAAAGTGGCTACTATATAGTAGAAATGATTATTACAGATACCGTGAACAATGCCAATATTATATCCTTTGTGCTAAAAGTATTGTAGCTTTTTTTAGTAGCTGATAGCAGATAACGATTATTTAGCATTTATGCGCCTTCGCTTCACTATGCTCTAAGGTCGTAAAACGCCCAAAGCTTCTCCGCTTTAGGTAAACAGGGCTACATTTCCATTCTTATTTTCTCCTAATTTCCATCCCATAAACAAAAAAGCCCATAAATTATTGATTTACAATAATTTACGAGCTTCATTTAGTAGCAGGAACGAGAATTGAACTCGTGACCTCCGGGTTATGAATCCGACGCTCTAACCAACTGAGCTACCCTGCCATGCCTTTTGCTTTCAACCTATTTCGTCAAAATGCGTGCAAATATACAAAAATGTTTTGGTAGTAACATAACTATATGGCAGCATTTTTAGTTCCGAGGCATTTTTTTTTGCAGAAGCAGTAGTTGATCTTTTTATTCCTCGCTTTTAAAAAGCAATTCCTAGTGTTACTTCTGTGTTGTAATCTAAATTTTTCCATTTTACAGAGGAATTATCATTTCCTATTGGCTTAATAACTTCTTCCTTAAACTGATCGAAACCAACATTGCCTTCAATCCCCAATCTAAAAATGCGGAACAATTTAATATTGCCACCAGCCAGTACACTAAATCCTGTTTTAATGTTGCCATTATCAATTTGCTCTACCAAACCTGTGGAATTGTCGGTTATGTCATCATTTCCATTAAAAGTAATGGGTACATATACGCCTAAGTAGGGAGTTAGCCAACCTGCATTGAGGTGTTTTTCTAGCCCTAAGTAGGTAGTAAAGCTACTGTGATCGATGTTGTAGCTGGTATCAAACCCATCGTTAATTTTGTAGCTTACCTTATCGGAACCGATGCCAATTCTAAAGGCCCATAAGTTGTTATCAAAAAAACGAAGATTGGCAGAAAAAGCGGTTTCGCCTTCGTATTTAAAGTTCGTACCAGACAATCCCTCTACTTTTTGAACACCGAAGGTTTTAAAATTACCCGTAAGGCTTACTCGTTGGGCATTTACTTGCAAACTGCTAATTACTAGTAATAAAGCTAAACAAAAGCTAAAACTACATGCGGAAAAAATGGTTTTGGTTCTCATGACTTTTAATTTTTAAAAATGTACTTAATTCTTGTTGTTGTTTAATACGCTATTATTAAAAAGGTGACCAATAAATGGTTTTCTTTTATAGAAAAAAAGGTATTTATGCTATCTTTTTTATTGTTCGAACAATTATTAAGCATTAATTGAGTGCATTACATTTATTAAATTAAGACTATATTTTGCTTTGGTTATATTCACTTTAAACATTGAAACAGGATGCAATATTTCACTTAGACTATTTTAAGCCCCAAAAGGTTTAATTCAACTCCTTAACAAGCTACTCCAAAAATGCTGCCATTCTAAAATGTTAAATTCATTATTACATACAACATTTAGCCATTGCAGTTGCGTTATGACTGCCTAAGGAACAGGAAAAAAATAAACCTTCCATTTCCTCTTCGATATTTTCACTTCCAAAACTCAACCAAATGGCTAAATTTCTGTTGCTATTATTGCTCTTTTTATTCCCCCTCTTTGCTTTTTGTCAATCCGATACTTTTACCGATCCTAGAGATGGGGCTGTCTATAATATTGTTACTATTAATGGCAAAAAATGGCTGGCTCAAAGCCTCAAATTAAAAACGCCCAACTCCTTTTACCCTAAGTATACGTATAAGCCACATCCAATAGCTAATTACTACTACGCTGCCGAAGCACAAAATATCTGCCCGAAAGGTTGGCGAGTTGCCAACGCTAAAGATTGGGAGCATTTTTTCGCCTTTTTATTAGCCGAAGCACAACAAACCGATCCCAGTATTAGGGTGGATACTTTTTGGCGGCATAGAAAAAGGCATCATGGGGTACAGTACGATTTAAGCAATGCTGATTACTCCTTTTTTGAAAAACACGATACCCTAAAAATTTTAAACACTCATTTAATTGAGGGCAAACGAAAAATAAAAATGGGTCATACTTTTTGGACAGTTATCGAAGATGAACCCGATATTAAAACCCATGTTCATTTTGGTAGATACGCAATGGGCATACACACACATCATCACCATATTTCTAGCTGGTGGACAAAAAAACGGATGTTTGCGGTAAAATGTGTTTGTGAAACACCTTAGTTTTTAGTAGTAAGTACTTTTGTAGAAAGTAGAAGGTATAGGGACCATTCTGTTTTGCCTCGCCTTACTAAGTGGTCTGTCAAGTTAATCATGTTAGTTGTTTTGGCGTTTTTTGCTCCCTAGCGGTGTTGCAAATACTCGCCATAGCTTAGGCTATTGCTGCGTTTTGCGCCTTGCTAAGAAACAAAACGCACTCAAAAGCAACTTAACACTATTAACTTGACAAACCACTAAGTCTGTAGCTCATTATAGTGGATGAAACCTTAAATAATTGATGATACCAGTAGCCTTATCTTTGTCATTCCGCCTTTCGGTCATCGAGCGTAGTCGAGATGCCTGGAAGGATGTATGAAACGTATTTTGTTGCTAGTTTAAAGCCCGTTCACCTCATAGCTCGACTTCGCTCGATGACCGGTAAACTATGAGCTTCGATTTTAGCAATAAATAAAAATCATCTGAAACTTAGGTTTTTATCCACTAGCCTCCTGACCCGTAGCAAAAGGTGTAAACCGCTTCGATAAATAAGTCGTTTTTTCTTTTTTTTAAATCACCAAGCCAAACTATTGTCTATGAAGTTTTTTGTTTTTTCAAGCATTTTTTTACTAGCTGCAAGTGTTGTTGGTAGCACTTCCCTCCTAGCACAAAATCCTAGTATCAATACCCCTTTTCCTAGCACCAAAGATTCGCTCCCAGCATCCGATGCTACAGCAAAAGCACATCCGTTTGTATTGGCCAAACGAGGTACCCTATTACAAGGACGTGCCATCAAAGAACACAATTTTGCTAAGTTAAACACTACTTATGGCAAAGCATTTTTCCGCAAATCGTTTAGCACTGAACGGTATAAACCTATTGGTTTTTTGGGCAACAACATTCGCCCTTATTTACAAACAAACCCTTTGGCTTACCAGCAGTTTAAAAAGTTTAGGCGCAAAAAAGTAGGCTCGGCATTAACAATGGTCAGCTCTTTTGGTTTTTTAATGCTTTGGCTAGAAAATAGTTTTCAGCATATGATACGTACTAGAACTGTTAGTGCTTCGTCTTATTTTACTGCGCCCTACTCCTGGCTGTACATAGGCGGATATGCAGGCTCTATTATAGGAAGTCAGTACATCAGTTTAGCTGCCGATAGAGATTTGTTTAACAGTGTACAAATTTACAATGGCGTACATACCTTACCTGCTGCGCCCACGTCTAATGCCAACTATCAACAAGGTGCAAGTGCTTCGGGTTTTGTCCCACAAGGGGCTAAAAAAATGCCTAATTATTTTTTACCAATGGCTTCTTTTCGGTTTGTGTTTTAGGACAGGATGAACTTTGGCTCGTTTATTTTAGCACGCAATGTCAGGAGTAAACGAGGGAGGGGGGGGGGAAGTTCGTTGTACAGAAAAGGGGAATAAATACAATAGGTAAATTTATTACCTACTATATTTATTCCCCTTTATTTTTTAAGAAGAACTTGTATTTTATTGACTGTTTATCTTATCTAGCGGTTCACTTACTTGGCTACTTTATCAGAACCAATAGATGCTGATAGGAATTCTCTGTTGAGCCTAGCAATATTAGAAATCGAAATTTCTTTAGGACAATAAGCTTCACAAGCACCTGTATTGGTACAGCTACCTAAACCTGCATCGTCGTGCGCTTTCATCATATCTAGCACGCGGGTACTGCGTTCGGGTTGGCCTTGTGGCAATAAGGCTAGGTGCGAAACTTTAGCACTTAAAAACAACATGCCCGAAGAGTTTTTACACGCTGCTACACATGCACCACAGCCAATACAAGCGGCTGCATCAAAAGCCATATCAGACAGTCCTTTTTCTACAGGAATAGAATTCGCATCTACTGCGTTTCCAGTATTAATAGAAACATATCCTCCTGCCTGAATAATGCTATCAAAAGCAGTTCTATCAACCACTAAATCTTTTAATACAGGCATGGCAGATGCCCGCCAAGGTTCGATGGTAATGGTGTCGCCATCTTTAAAAGAACGCATGTGCAATTGGCAAGTGGTGGTTGCTTTTTCTGGTCCATGCGGATGCCCATTAATTACCATACTACACATCCCACAAATTCCCTCTCGGCAATCGTGATCAAAAGCAACAGGATCTTGTTTATTTATAATGAGTTCTTGGTTCAATACATCAATCATTTCTAAAAACGACATATCTTCTCCTACCTCATCCAATTTATAGGTTTCAAAGTTACCAGCCGATTGCTGATTTGGTTGCCGCCAAACTTTAAGCGTTAATTTCATATCGTAAGTATTTAAACCGCTACTTCTATTTTAAAACAGCCTTAACAGCCAATTGTTCGTTTTGTAGCAGCGTTTTTATGCTTGTTGCTATTATTATACTTTCTACAAAGATACTTGCTACTAAAAATAGCCCGTATTATTTAACTACCATTACTTATAACTACGAGTTTTTAGCTCTATATTTTTAAATTCTAATGGTTCTTTATTTAAGATAGGGTCTTTACCGTCGCCGTCGTATTCCCAAGCAGAAACAAAGGTAAAGTTTTCATCATCTCTTTTCGCTTCTCCTTCGGGGGTACGAGATTCTTCTCGGAAGTGACCACCACAAGATTCGCTACGAGTTAAAGCATCAACTATCATCAATTCTCCTAGTTCTAGGAAATCGGCAACTCGTCCTGCTTTTTCCAATTCGGGATTCATTTCGGCAGTACTACCAGGCACAAAAACGTTTTTCCAAAATTCGGCTTTTAATGCTTGAATTTCTTTACGAGCCTTTTTTAAGCTTTCTCCATTACGAGACATGCCGCATTTGTCCCACATAATTTTTCCCAAAGCCATGTGGAAATCATCTACCGATTTATCGCCTTTAATATTAAGTAATTTCTCTAAACGGTCTTTTACCTTTTGTTCTGTTTTCACAAATGCAGGATGATCGGTAGAAATTTTATCCGTACGAATTTCATTAGATAAGTACGAACCTATTGTTGAAGGCAATACAAAATATCCATCGGCTAAACCTTGCATTAAGGCAGAAGCTCCTAGGCGATTTGCCCCGTGGTCGGAAAAGTTAGCTTCTCCAATAGCGTACAATCCAGGTACATTGGTACTGAGTTCGTAATCTACCCATAAACCGCCCATTGTGTAGTGTACCGCAGGGAAAATACGCATGGGTACTTTGTAGGGGTTTTCGTCGGTAATACGTTGGTACATATCAAAGAGGTTACCGTATCTAGCTCTAATCACATCCTCGCCTAAACGTTCAATGGCCGAAGAAAAATCGAGGTAAACGGCATAGCCCGATTTGTTCACGCCTCGCCCTTCATCGCACACATACTTAGCAGCACGAGAAGCAACATCTCTAGGCACTAGGTTACCAAATGCTGGGTAAATGCGCTCTAAGTAATAATCTCTATCTTTTTCTGGAATTGATAACGGATCTTTTAAACGGTCTGCTTTATTTTTGGGCACCCATACTCGTCCGTCGTTCCGTAAACTTTCACTCATTAAAGTTAGTTTACTTTGAAAATGGCCCGATACAGGAATACAGGTTGGGTGAATTTGTGTAAAACATGGATTGGCAAAACAAGCACCTTGCTTATACGCTTTCCAAGCTGCGGTTACATTAGAACCCATTGCATTGGTAGATAAATAAAATACGTTTCCATATCCGCCAGAAGCTAAAACAACGGCATGACCAAAATGACGTTCTAGTTCGCCAGTTACCAAATTACGAGCAATAATGCCTCTTGCTTTGCCATCAATTTTAACAATATCTAGCATTTCGTGGCGGTTGTACATTTTTACTGCACCCGATGCAATTTGACGGCTTAGAGCTTGGTAAGCACCTAACAATAATTGTTGCCCCGTTTGGCCACGAGCATAAAAGGTACGAGATACTTGCACGCCACCAAACGAACGGTTGGTTAACAAGCCTCCATAATCCCGAGCAAAAGGCACGCCTTGCGCTACACATTGATCGATAATTTCAACACTAGCCTCTGCTAGGCGATGCACATTGGCTTCACGCGAACGATAGTCGCCCCCTTTTACGGTATCGTAAAAAAGGCGGTATACGCTATCGCCATCGTTTTGGTAGTTTTTGGCGGCATTAATGCCCCCTTGCGCTGCAATACTATGCGCCCTACGTGGCGAGTCTTGAAAACAAAAGCATTTTACATTATAGCCTAGCTCACCCAAGGTAGCAGCGGCAGCACCGCCTGCTAGTCCTGTACCAATTACAATTACATCAATTCGACGTTTGTTGGCAGGTGATACGAGGTTTACTTTAGAACGGTAGTCCGTCCATTTATTGGCTAGTTCGCCAGGAGGTATTTTAGCATCAAGTTGCGCCATGTTGTTATGTTAATTGTTTTACTGTTGAATTGTTTTATTGCTGTACGGCTAAATTGTTTGAATGGTTGAAGTACTTTATTGCTGTACGGCTAAATTGTTTGATGGTTGAAGTGCTTTTATTTTAATCACTCAGCAGTTTAACCATTCAGCCATTCAACAATTTAACCATTTAGTTTAAACTTTGCATATAAATATATATTGGCTGAATAGCAAAACCTAAAGGAATTAAAATAGAGTATAATAAGCCTATACCTTTAATTAAAGGAGTATATTTTTTGTGATTGAGTCCTAGTGATTGAAAAGCACTTTGGAAACCGTGATTGAGGTGAAACGCTAGTACAATAAGCGATACCAAGTATAAAACTACATACCACAAATTAGAAAAGGCAGCGACTACAATGGAGTATAAATCCTTTAGTTTCATACCGCCGCATTCTACTGCTTCTGGCAATCCACCAAATTTATAAACAAACCAAAAATCTTTTAAGTGTACTACTAAGAAAAAGGCAATTACAATACCCAATAAAGCCATGTTATTAGAAGCCCAAGAAGCTCCTTTAGGTTTTACGGCATATTTTACCGACCGCGCTTTGCGGTTTTTAGCTGCTAGTGCTAAACCCTGAACGGCATGTAGTAAAATAAAAAAATAGGTTACATAAGAAACGACCTTAATCAAAGGATTGGTAGTCATCTCGTAAGCATACTGATTAAAAATACAGCCATCGGAAGCGAGTAACTGTAAATTACCTGCCATGTGAATAACTAAAAACAGGCATAAAAACAAGCCTGTTAAACTCATAATTAACTTTTTCCCAATGGAAGAAGTTAGAAAGCTCCATATCCAACTCATAGTATCAATTTAGTGGATGATTTGTGTTGTAGTTTTTTAAGCTCACAAATTTATTTAATAAAACAATAGAAAGGAAGTAAAGTTTACATTAATTTCGTCATTAGGAACTACTTTTGTGGTAGTTACACCTCTAAATCCATTCCAATTCTCCTAATAATGCAATTTGAGAGGGCAAATATAAGGGGAAAATGGGGAATCTAAACATTTATGTTACTACTAGAAAAATAAAAGTGTAGCAATTTTAAAAAAAATACCTTATTATTGACCTATTATGCGAAGTGAATTAAAAAAAGGCGAAAAAGAATTATTAACAGTACGACCTCATTGGCTCGTAATGGTAAAACCATTTCTAATAACCATCTTTTTGCTAATCATTACTGCTATAGCTTATCACTATGAGCAAAGTGGTATTATTGCGGCTGTCTGCTTATTAGCAACCCTACCATTACTTATTAACTTGTTATACCAACATTTCAAGCGCAAATCTAATGTATGGATTGTTACCAATCAGCGAGTTATTGACGAATGGGGCGTGTTTTCTCGTAACGCTAAAGAAAGTCCATTGAATAGGATTCATAATAAATCCTACACCCAAAGCTTTATTGGGCGTTTTTTCGATTATGGAGATGTGCAAATACAAACCGCCGCAGGCGAAGGAATTAGCGAACATAAGATGATAACCCATCCCAAATTGCTCATCGACACTATTACCGAAGCCAAAAACAACTTAAGCGATTTAGCCGACGATAGCCAAGAATGTCCTCGTTGTGCGGAAGTCATTAAACTAAAAGCACAAGTGTGTCGCTTTTGTGGACATGAGTTTAACCCTACCGACCCAACCTCCCCAAAAGAAGTAATTGCGGATAATGCCGACCCAAAAGTCCAAGCAGATACCGAAAAAACAGCCGTAAACACCGATGCGGATAATGCCAACCAACATCAAGAAGATACCAACGAAAACCTTTGGGCAAATTTAACCGACGATCCGCCACCTACTGATAAATAAAAACTTTGTTCTTTTAAAAATGGAGTTCTTATTTGAACATTACGATTTGATAATTGATCATTAAAGTAATTTTATGTTTTTAGACTTTTTTTTGTTGTTAAAAAACAATGGCTTGCCTGTTAGCCTTAAAGAATACCTTAGTTTGCTAGAAGCACTGGATAAGGAGGTTGTGCAATGGAGTGTAGAGGAATTTTATTTTTTGGCTAGAACAGTAATGGTTAAACACGAAAAAAACTTGGATAGGTTTGATATGCTGTTTGGGCATTACTTTAAAGACATGGAATTGATTCCTGTGGCACCTGTTTTTGATATTCCCGAGGAGTGGATTAGAAAAAACAAAGTTAACGATTTAAGTGAGGAAGAAAAAGCTCTTATCGAATCGCTAGGAGGGATGGAAGCCTTGATGGAACGCTTTAAGGAATTATTGGACGAACAAAAGGAACGACACGAAGGTGGTAATAAATGGATAGGTACAGGTGGCACTTCTCCTTTTGGGGCAAATGGCTATAATCCCGAAGGTTACCGCATAGGGCAAAGTGGCAACAGAAACAATCGTGCTATTAAGGTTTGGGATAAACGTGCTTTCCGCAATTTTGATGATAATGTGGAATTAAATACCCGAAACTTAAAAATGGCGCTGCGCCGTTTACGTATTTTTACTAGGGAAGGCGTTGCCGATGAACTGGATTTGGACAAAACCATTCAAAAAACCTGTAACAATGCTGGGCTGCTAGATTTAGAAATGGTGCCCTCTAAAAAAAACAGGGTAAAAGTATTATTGTTTTTAGATGTAGGCGGCACAATGGATGAACACGTTGAATTGTGCTCACAGCTATTCTCCGCAGCTAAACACGAATTTAAACACCTCGAATATTTTTATTTTCACAACTGCCTTTATGAAAGCGTTTGGAAAGACAATCGCAGACGTAGTGACCGAGTGCCTACTATGGAGGTGTTGAATAAATACAATCGAGACTATAAAGTTATTATTATTGGTGATGCCTATATGTCGCCCTACGAAATTATGTACGAAGGCGGTAGTGTTGAACATTTTAATGAGGAAGCAGGCATGGTTTGGTTACAGCGGTTAAAAGCGCAATATCCCTATATTTCGTGGCTCAATCCTAATAGTGAGCATTATTGGCAATATGCGCCCTCTACAAAAATATTACGAGAACTATTTGAGTATCGTATGTTTCCGCTTACCATTAATGGCATTTCTTTAGCCATGAAAGCTTTAAAAGATAAAAAGGTGAGTTATATGCCCAAATAGCTCGTCATTTAATGCTATAAAAATGTCCAATGGACATTTTTTTCTTTTTTTATTCCCTTTGTTTAATACTTCATTAACTAAATTTTGTTCTAAAACCTCTATTTCAAGCTTATTATCAACTACTATACAGGTACTGAGTTCCTTTTATCTCCTATTTCACTATTTAGTATTGTTGGTTAGCAACTACTGTTGAACAGCTGTATAGCTCCTCATTGTCAATTAAACAGCTTTATATTTTTTGTTTTTAGTTGCTCGTATCGTTGACAAAAAAGAAAATTGAATAAAGAATAGTTGCTTTGTCCTATTCAGTATCAGTCAATCTATTATTTAGTACTCCCCCTTTCGGTCGTCGAACGTAGTAGAGATGCCCGAAAGAATGCTAAGGGTAGCTTTTTTTGTAGCATTTAAGCCCGTTCATCTTACATACTTCAACTTCGCTCAGTACAGCGCATTCAACTTCGCTCCCTATGGCGCATCTCTATTGCGCTTGATGACTGGTGAACTATTACTTCGATTTAGCGTGTGCAATGGTAAGTTGCCATGTTTTTTAGAAGAAAAAAAAGACTCCGTTCTACACGGCGATTCCTTTCTGTTTTAGCTTAAACAATTAATTGAGTATCCGTTAAATAATTATCAAAGTATTTAAAGAATGTTTCGTTCTTAACAACTAACAACACTCCCTCTTTAAACCATCTTCAATGCTCTCTTAATAATAAAGCAACAACTTCTTCGGGTGAATAAAGTTACTAGTCAAGCTTAAAAACATAACACTACATTAACACCAATTTAAGTTCCCTAACAGAAGCCTAAAAAGCGGCAAAAAACACGCAAAACCATGACTAAGACCTGACAATAAAAAAAAGAATTAACAAAAGGCATTGAAAATAAGTATTTAGTCGTGTTTTATTTACATTTTTATGATAGATAGCTTATTCTAGTAGTGTTAAATAGTGTTTTGTTACTAAACGTATTATTTTGCTATAAAATGCTAATAATAAGCCCTTTAGGATACTAAAAAAAATAGCATAATTCCCTTGGCAAAAAAACATAATTTGTCAGACAGAGGTAATAATAAAAGCTCTTTTTGTTTAATACTTGCATACGTTTGTTATAATGCTTAATCTTGACCTATGAGAAAGCCCTCTTTTTTTCATTACTAATAAAAGCTTATTATGAATTCCATCCCAAGAAGCTACTACTTTCTTTTATTGGCGTTGCTATGTGGTTTCAGTATTGTTCAACTAGAAGCTAACAATTCGAGTGTCTTAACTAGTTCAAATAGCAATATTGTAACGCCCGATGCGGAAGAAACTTACTACAAGGTAAAACTAGGAAATTTTGGTTCTCATCGGTTCCATAATTTATATCCTATTTCCTGTTTTGGAGGTATAGAAAAGGAAAAGGCCAACGATGGTGCTATTTCTTTACTATTAGGTTCTTATGGCAGCCGTGCTTTAGCCGAAACAATTCTTAGTCAGGTAATAGACCTAGGCTACGAGGATGCACATGTTGTATCTTACAAAAATGGGCTTCGTCAAAACTATTACGATAATAGTTATGACGACAATCGTCCGTATGTACACAATGCGCCTGCTAACACGAATCCAAGCGGGCCTGGTTATGGACAAGCAACTCCTGCAACACCTCAACCAACTACTCCTAGTTATGCGGGGGTAATTCCTACTGTACCTAGTTCCCCTACTTATGCAGAAACAATTCCTGCAACATTCCAGAAATCTAATTTGTATTATGTTCCTAGGGGTAAAATGTATCAAGGTTATGATATTACTTACAATAGAGTAGCTATACCAGCCACTTATAATCACCAACCAGCCCCGCCCCCTCAACAAAACATGGACATACAGCCGCCACAATACTATGTAGGCACACCTGATGTCCAACCCCAACAACCGCAGCAGTATTATACGCCTGCCCCAAATCCACAGCCAATTAATCGACCTGGGGTTCGTTCAAAAATAATAAGTCCTCCTAGTAACTCTGATATTGGATTTACTCCTTTTAGGGTACAAGAAGGAGTAATAACCTCTACACCTACTCATACACCTAGTTATGGCATAGGCACTACTACCTATACTAAGCCCGCTGCTCCTAGTCAATACCAAGCAGTTCCAGCAACGCCTGGACATTACCAGTATCAGGAACCGCAACCACAGCCGTATGTAAATGTCCAACCAAATCAGCAACCTATAACGATACCGCCTAGTTTACATGCACCTGCACAACAACCTTATATTACACACCAACCACCAGTACAATATCAAGAAAGCATACCCAATACACCAACGTATGCTTATCCATCTGCCCCTACCCCTGCACAACCGGCTCAAATTACTACTCCTGCGCCAACTTACGTACCAGGGTTTAACCACGAAAAAAGAGGCAATCAATATATTGTAGACGAGGAAAAAACACCATATAATAAGTTAATTGAGCAAAGAGGCGTACCTATTGCACCAAGTATGCAGGTAGACATGCAAAAGCAAAAACCAATAGAACAAAACCGTTGGCAGCCAAACATTAAACAAAATTACTCTCCTTTACCAATTGATGGTAGTGCACCTATTCAACAAAAATACAATCCAATACAAACAACGCCACCACAAAACTTTAATCCTAGTACCGCCCCTACCCGCAACTTTTTCCAATATAATGGTAACAATGAATCTGGCACAATAAATATGTCTAATACCGATTTTGAGACTGCATTTGTAAGCGATACCAATGAAAACATTGCTACTGTTAATAACAACCTAAGCATTATTGAAGAAGTGTCCAGTAGTTTTAGCAATAAAAAGCTAGACCGCCAAAGAGCCAGATTAGCAAAAAGAAAAAGTAACTTAGAGCGTAAATGGCGTACATTAGGTAGCGATGCTGCTAAGTTAAGAGAAGAAGCAAATTTAAAAACGTTTTAGTTTTTAAAGGCAAAATATAATTTATGCATGTTCAAGGGATGGACATTCATCAAAAGCGAAAGGGCTTGGACATCAATTTAAAAATATGTCCAAGCCCTTTCGCTTTTTATTGAGTAGCGTATTTTCATTATAAGTGACAAAATTGAATGATTAATACCTAATCGCATCAATTCCTATTTGCCCTACATTGTTAAAGTATACATTAAAATCGGTATTATCAATTTGCGTGTCTAGGTTACAATCTGCTTCGCTGTAGGTATTAAGCGCATTAGCCGCCTGAAAAGCATAGGCATTAAAGTCTATATAGGTAATAACTCCATCACCTGTTATATCGCCTGCAATAAGCCCAAACACTCCTGTTGTTGCTGCTACCTCTATTTGTTGCTCCTCCCCTACTGCTTGGTTCATAGCACTCGAAAAGTCGTAAGGGCTAGTATTTGGCAATATTAGGGGATTACTCATCACATCCACATGGTTTCGATGACGAACGATGATTTGGTAGTTTCCATTTTGTGTTAAAGTAGGTATCTGCAAACCCATGGCACCGTCTACCCCCTGTACCATACCATCACTTAGCAATAGCCCTGCTGCCTTACCAACCGTATTGCCATTGTTTACATCCCTTATTTCTAGCAATACCCAATCAACTGCATTGTTAGGCAAAACGCTAGCACTCTCTGTACCAAAATAATTCCACGGTGGACGGTTGTAAGGTTGCGTATTAGGAAGTATTCCAATGGAGCTATTGGACATAGACATGGTATTTGCATCATAAACACCTTCTAAAAATAATTTTGCTTGGACTTTTAAACAACTAGTTGTAAAAGTAGTACTCGCACTAAATGCACTAGCAACCGTATTATCGCATGTTGCTTGCACTTGTACTTCATAATCAGTACATCCAATTAAGTTATTGATAGTACTTGTACTAGCACTTACATTTTCAGTAATCCATGTTCCTGTACCTACAGGGCGATACTGTAGTACATAGTCTAATCCTACTGTAGCATCCCAAGAGATGGTGGACATGTCTAAGCCTGTATCTACAATACTTACATTATTGGGTGTTGTTACAGGAATAATATTTATTAACAAGGTCACTAAATCACTTTGTGCCGCATGACAATTAAACTCCCTAGCATCAATTTTAGGCGATGTTTCGGGATTCATATCCCATTCAATGTCTACTGTATGTAAAGTAGGGTCAGCCGAAACAATCGAGCCTCCTTGTACTTCCCAACAATATACCGAGCCAACATTGCTAACCATACTATAAGTATGTATACTACCACCACATACGGTTGCTACTCCACTAATAGTAGGGGTAGTTGGTTTAATGTAATTATACCAGAAGTTAGCATTCTTCCCTTGAATGTCTACCCCCTTCGCTTCATCAAACCACACTTCATGTCCATCCCCATCATACAAATGCACTTCGTTATACATGTCTAGCTCTTCGGCACGTTCTCCAATAGGAATAGTTCCAGACAATGCAGGAAACAAAGGAACGTCAAAAGGAGCACCAGTATCTACATTTACGATAAAATCGTCGGTTCCATGAAAACAAATAACAGGTGCATCATTTGCCGATTCCATAAAGTTGACATCAATAATTGCTCCCCATAAACTAATTACGCCATTAGGTGTGCCACTAATATTGTAAGGAGCTTGCCCATACTCATTACCAGAGCATTCTGTACAACCTAAGTCTGGCCAATCATTAATTAATTGTGGCACTTCGTAAGTTGCCTCCATTAAAGGATAGCCTGCTCGTTCTGTCTCGCTCACATAAGCAGCATGTAGCGCACTAATACCGCCAGCACTATTTCCTCCTGCAAAAATCAAATCGGGGTCAATACCATAATCTGTTGCATGATAACGAAAATACCTAACTGCCGCTTTTAAATCTTGTGCTGCTCGATATACTGCCCGGACAGCCGATTGCTGATTAACCGCATTAAAGCTCAACCGATAATCAATACTTACTGCCACATATCCTTTACGAGCCATTGCTCTACAAAAATCTACAATTTGGGGTTGTTCTTTAAAACCTACCACAAATGCGCCACCAAATGCAATTAAAATTAAAGGTCGTTTAGTAAGCGTATCCATACTAGGATCTGGGCGGTACAAATCGAACCGCAGAGTTTGATCAAAAGTTGCGTTTTCCCCTAAATAAGGGGTTATTAAAGAAGGGGCTTCGCCATAAGCTGCGTAGTCATTGTCTTCTACTATTTCAAAAATATCCTGTGTATAACGATTGTTGGTACAAACATTTTGTGCTTGCAAGCCGCATAATACTTGCATCATTAAAACACACAACAAAAAATAATTTCTTAAACAATAGTTGCTCATTTTGCTACATTTTATTTTAAACACTAATTGAATCAGCATAAAATTAATACATAATTAGCACAAACCAGATATAACGATTCTGTTTTTAATAGTTTGTTATACAAAAAAGCACTTTGACTAAACAATTTGCAACACATAATTCCGTTTTTGCCTTTAAATGCTTTATTTTTCTCATCTTTAAGGCAGTTTTTGTTATTAAATCCCTTTTTTCATGTCTTGGAGTAATTATCACCAACATTGCTACTATTGCGATGGCACTAACAAGCCCGACGACTACGTACAAACAGCATTGGCTAACGGCATTCGTTCGTTTGGCTTTTCGAGCCATGCGCCCATACCTTTGGATGTAAAGTGGTGTATTAAACCCGAAAAATTTGACAACTACCTTGCCGAAATAAAAGCTATCCAACAAAAATATGCCGAAGTGCTTCCAATATACATAGGCATGGAAATTGATTTTTTACCTGGACTAATCGGCCCTAATAGTCCACAGTTTAAAGTACTCGACTATCATATTGGCTCTGTACATTTTGCAGCACAATTTGAAGATGGGGAATACTGGGGTATTGATGATACCCGCAAAATGTATGAACGAGGTATTAACGAAATTTTTGAGGGGAGTGTACAGAAAGCGGTAGAAGCTTATTATGCCACAACTCGCAACTTAATAGAAAACGATACACCGCAGGTGCTTGGACACATGGACAAGATAAAAATGAACAATGGCGATAGTATTTATTTTTCAGAAAAAGCCCGTTGGTACCAAACAGCAGTACTACAAACACTAGAAACTATTGCAGCAACTAATACCATTGTAGAAGTAAACACAAGGGGCGTATACAAGAAAAAAACAGCTTACCCTTACCCTAGTCCTTGGATACTAAAACATTTGCTAGACATGGACATACCCATTATGCTTAACTCAGATGCCCATCACCCTAGAGAAGTGACTGGACATTTTGAAACAACAGCAGAACTCCTAGTAGACATAGGATTCAAAGAAGTCCAAGTGCACACTAGACATGGATGGCAAGCACGTCCATTCACCAAAAAAGGCATTCAATTTTAATTACTTATTATACCACAAACCTCATGTCCAAGCCTTCATTTATTTCCAAATAAAACACCAATTAATCATGAAATTAATTTTAAACATTGGCAGTCTATTGCTACTAATTGCATTGCTCGCGAGCAATGTCCATGTCCAAGCGCAAGGGAGTAAATTCCCCGTTAAATCTAATATAAAAACGAAGGCCGACTTTGAGGCGGTTGATGATGTATTTACTTTTAGAACACCTAAAAAAGCACAAATATATAACATTCTCATGAATGATTCTGGCGTTTTTAAATATAAAATCACCTCCTTTACAATTACTAAACAGCCCAAAGGAACAATGGAAGTACTATCGGAAAGGGTTGCCAAAATTTCTTATTTAGGAGATTATGAAGGAAACGAACCAGATAGTTTTGAATATGAAATATGTGCCGCCGCAGGCAAATGCGATAGAGCAACGGTAACGATTCATAAATGTCCACGCCTTAATCCAATTTTGCCAGAAATAACACTGCAAACTTTAGAAAAAAACGAAACCATCGAATTTGATTATCCCGATTATATAATTGCGCTTTCTGTAGCTCCCAAACATGGTACCGCTACATTTGATACCGATAGCACACACTTAACCTACACCCCCAATAAAGATTTTACGGGCATAGACAAATTTAGATTTGAAGTGTACCAAGATAATGGCCCTGTTTGTGGACATGTATATATAGAAGGCAAAGAAATGGTTTTACCTATTCTTCCCAACCAAGAAGATAACGAATCACCCGTAGCAGTTACCGACGAAGTAAGCGTAAAAGGACGTGCAAAATTAAAAATTGCGGTATTAGACAACGATTATGATCCAGAAGGTACGCTCGTTAAAAAAATAACCAAAGTGAGCCTCCCTAAAAATGGTAAAATAAAACGAAGCTCAAAGGTTATTGTATACACTGCCAATAGCCGCTTTTATGGTACCGATAAGTTTACCTACGAAGTATGCGACTATAATGGCGCATGTACAACAGGCGAAGTAATTGTTAAAGTGAAAAAGTAATTTTTAAATCGTTTACATTTATATTTCTTGTAGAAAGTAGCAGGGAAACAGCAATGCCCGCTACCTTCTACAAAAATACTTCCTACACAAAATAAATGGTGCTATATTTGCAACCCATCATCCTCCTCATTGCATCCTATATATATGGCAACATCCTCTAAAAGTAAAACCATAGCGGTAAATACTCGTTTTTTAATTCACAATAAGCTAGAAGGTATTGGCAGGTTTACCTGCGAAAGCCTACAACGTATTACGCAACAACACCCCGAACACCGATTCGTATTTTTATTTGACCGTCCCCATCACTCCAAATTTATTTTTGCCGATAATGTGGAAGCCGTAGCAATTTTTCCACCTGCCCGCCATCCTTTTTTGTGGTATGCTTGGTTTGAATGGGCGATTCCTCGTGCTTTAAAAAAAATACAACCCGATTTATTTTTATCTACCGATGGCTATTGCTCTTTAAGTACCAACATACCTACTGTGCTAGTAATGCACGATATTGCCTACGAACATTTTCCCGAACAAGTACCTTTTTGGGCAAGACATTACTACCGCCATTACTCTAAAAAATATGCCCAAAAAGCCCAACGTATCGCTACCGTTTCGAGCTATACCCGTAACGATGTGGCGCAATTATACGGCATTAATCCTAGTAAAATTGATGTGGTTTACAATGGAGCCAACGATGTTTACCGCCCGCTAAATCTTGCTTCGCAACAAGCAGTACAACAGCAATACGCACAAGGCTGCCCCTATTTTTTATTTGTAGGAGCCATTCACCCTCGCAAAAACCTCCACAATATGTTGCGAGCCTACGATGCCTTTAAGACCCAAAGCAGTAATCCCATAAAATTTTTAGTGGCAGGAAGAAAAGCCTGGCAAAGCAACGAGGCTTTTGAAGTATACCAAAACATGCAGTACAAAGATGAGGTGATTTTTTTAGGGCATTTACAACTGGAAGAACTCGCAAAAGTATATGCCTCCTCCTTGGCCTTGGTATATGCCTCCTTATTTGAGGGCTTTGGAATTCCAATTGTAGAAGCCATGAGTGCAGAAACGGCAGTGATTACCGCTAACACGTCTTCGATGCCAGAGGTAGGTGGTGATGCGGCCATTTTAGTCGATCCCTTATCGGTAGCACAAATACAAACGGCGATGCACGATGTTTATAGCACCCCCAATTTAAGAGCCGATTTAATTGCCAAAGGCCGCCTGCAAAAACAAAAATTTAGCTGGCAACAAACTGCCGATAAGCTGTGGGCTTGTGTGGAAAAGGCAATTGGGTAGCAAGCTGTTTTTTCTAATTGCATTAAAAAGTAAAATATAAAAATAAACCTAAATAACATCAAGCAGCAAACTTACTATAAGTATGTCTATTCTAGCGGCTTGCCAATGCAATTATCAAGAACAAAAAAACTACGCCCAAACTTTCGTTCCTTCCGAACAGTTGGCACAAATATCAATTTCTTTTCTCGATTTTAAGATGTTTCTTCTAAAACGATTGTAAAATTCTCCTTGCCACAATTCCTTAAACGATTGCGATTTTAAATCTCCTAGCTGATGTTGTGCGTCTTTATCGAAACAGCAGGGCACTACTTTTCCGTCCCAGGTAATTACGCAAGAGTGCCACAGTTTCCAACAATGATTGGCGAGTTTATTTTTAATGGTATACGTACCATCCGCTTGTTTTTTGTAACGAGCATATTTATCAATGGTCGGAATTAGGGGATTGCCATTTGCGTAATCGTATACCTGTGCTGTTTTTAAAACCACCTGATCTACGCCTAGTTCTGTTGCTAGGGTTTGCACTTCTTCAATTTGGTGTTCGTTGGGGCGTACTACCAAAAATTGGAAAATAATATGTGGTGTTTTCGCACCCAATTTATCCCTCCATTTTACTAGGTTTTTCGTCCCCTCCAACACCTTACTCAACTTCCCTCCCACTCGGTACGACTGATAGGTTTCTTGCGTAGTGCCATCTATCGAAACAATAATTCTATCTAAACCCGACTCGACTGTTCGCTTGGCATTTTCCTCATCTAAAAAATGAGCGTTAGTAGAAGTTACGGTGTAAATACCTTTATCGGAAGCGTATTTTACCATATCCAAAAAATTAGGATTGAGGTAGGGTTCTCCCTGAAAATAGAAATATAAATAAATGAGGCTGCTGCCTAATTCATCAACCGTTGCACTAAAAAAATCTTTTTGTAACATGCCTGTTGGTCGGGTAAACGCTCGTAGTCCGCTAGGGCATTCGGGGCAGCGTAGGTTGCAAAACGTAGTAGGCTCAAACGAAATATTAAACGGCAATCCCCATTGATGCGGTTTGCCCGTATATTTAGAGTAATAGTACGAGCTTAAAACTTTAATGCCATTTACAATTCTGGTAGGCGTTAATTTGCTTACAAAGTTGGTGGTGTCTTTAAATGTTGTCATGATGTAGCGAAGATACGGAAATGTTGGGGAAGGTTGTTTATTGAGCGATAATAAAGGCTGCTAATTTATCCAATTTACTAGGATGCACCAAAAAGAAATTGCGCTCTTTCTTTTTATGTTCTTCTATTAAAGTCGTTCTATGCACTAATCCTTCGGCGGTATCTTGGTAAACTTGGTAGCCGCAGGCATCTACAATTTCCTGTATTTCGGCTTTGTTAAAAATAACTTCGCAAATAATAATGGGCAGGTATTTTTTAATACTTGCTAGGGCATTCCCTAGTATATGATGTTCGGTGCCTTCGGTATCAATTTTAATTAAATCGAGGCTGGGTAGGTTTTGGGCGGTTACGTATTCATCTACTTTTACCGTTTTTACTTGGTAAGATTCCGTACTGTCCGATTGCCAACTGTTCTCGGTATTGCTCATGCCTGTAAGGTGATGTTCGATATAGCTGTACTTAGGAATAACTACTTCGTAAAAAGTAATTTCGCCATTTTGTTGCGACAAGGCAATCGGTTCTACCTTGGTGTTGTTCACCTTATTTAACACCACATTTCTCATTAAAAAATGATAAGGCCCACGGGCGGGTTCAAAAGCGTAAATTTTGGTTTTTGGATTCATCGCATTGGCCAAAATAGTATAATAACCAATGTTGGCTCCTATATCAAAAAAGACATCTACCTCTTTAATTAATTTTTTAAAGATGGTGGTAAATTCAAAATTAGCTGTGCCATTCCAATACAATATTTTAGCGAGATGACAAGTTTCGTTGGCCGCTATTTTTATTGTTTTTTGTTCGCCAATGGGCAATGTTAAGGTACCTGTAACGGGCAATATAAAATTGGTAGGCACTACTTTTTTAATGCCTTTTAATAATTGCCGTGCTACTTTATTAACCTGCGGATGGTAAAATGTTTTGTAGATAAATTGCATAGTAAATGTTGGATGTGTGAACCGAGTCGAACTATATTACGCTTTAATTTTTATATTGTTTAATGTTTCCATAATAAAATTATACTCTGCTTGGTTTTGCGAAATACATTGTTCCATACTTTTAATTTCTTCGCTAGTTAATTGCTTTTTCCATTTGTCCAAGGGATTGCCTTTATTAGAATTAATAATGTTTAATTCCGTATGCAACATTTTTCGTTCTGCTGCTTGATGTTTTGGATCGAGCTGTAAAAAATCGAACAATTTAGCTAGGATGATCGCTTGGTGTTGTACCAAATCTTCGTAGGCAACTACAGCAAATTGTTTAGGCGGCAGTTTTTGTATATCTCGTAAAGCTAGTGCGTTTAAACGTATCCACATTTGTGGAATGAGCGAAAAATTATTAGGATAAATGCGTTCCTTTTCCATATTCGCCGCCACCTGTTTTTCGGGAATGCGTGTCCAGCAAGCATGAGCGTTGCTAGGGAGGTAATTAATTTTTGTTAGCTCCTGGTATTCTCTATCGAAAAACACTTTTTGGCTAGAACAATGTCCTTGTATAGAACGTACAATAAGTAGCACTTTACTAGTAGGAAATAGGGCATGTACATACCTAATTTTATTGGTTAAATGTGGCGATTTGTTAACTGGAATAATTTGCTCCCAATCGTAAAAAATGCGGCCACTTCCTTTTTTTGATAAATGCCGCCAACGCATTAAATGGCGTTTAATGGATTTAGAATCTTCAATAAAATGTCCAATGTAATTCGACATATTATTAGCAGCTTCAAAAGTAGCGTCGGCCTCCGTTTTATAGCTGCACGTTTCTACACAATCGGCTCCACCTATGGCACTCCATATATCGTTTAACTCTACCCCTAATTTTAATAGCTGCGGATGTTGGGTCATTTTATCTACCAAAAAAGTAGTGCCGCTACGCATTAGCCCAACCATAAATACAGGTGCAGGAAATGGATTAGCTGGTGTTTCGCTAACAATATTAAAAATGCGTCTAATTGTTGGTGTCATTACTAGTAAAAATGATTTATCCTTTTTACTAGCAAATGTCGTGCTATTTGTTATGATTTCCTAATTTGCGAACTCCTCCTCTTCTCTTTTTTTACCATTTCTGGTACTTGATAAATCTCCGTTGGGTATAAAGAGAATGCCTTTTCTTTGCTTTCCAACATATAATTTCTCTTAAACACACTATTTTATTTTTGTTTTTTACTGCTTATTTCTCCTTTTTCAAAAAAAACAATTAGGTATTCTATCAATAAGTTGCCTCCTTTCCTAAAAAACATAAACAACTGATAATCATCATTAAACAAGCATTAAAATAGCTTCAAAACAAATTTCCCCTCCTCTAAAATGAACATTTACCCTAAAAAAACATTATATCTTTTGTAAGCACGCCAACATTTTTTTTAAATTTTTTTTTTGCAATGTTACCTACGTAACATTTCCTTAGCATAAGTTAGTTTACCTTTGTAACTGTAGTTGAGCGGGTTTTAACTACTTGTTCAATTAAAAAAAACGCTGAAACATGAAATACAATGATTTAAATGCAGAAGAAAAACGGGTCATTCTTCAAAAAGGAACGGAACGACCTTTTACAGGCGAATACAATAACAATAAAGCCCCTGGTACTTATATATGCCGTCAATGTAATGCGCCCTTGTATAGTTCTGCTGATAAATTTGAATCGGGATGTGGCTGGCC
>JAHDBT010000511.1:3263-5056 GCA_020630215.1 Bacteroidota bacterium | reverse complement strand
TGCCTTGAAAAATATAATTAAATTTCTTGGTGGACTTTATTTTTTTCATTTCACCTAACAGTTAGCTTTCAATAAATGATGTATTTATGACATTGTTAGGTCGTAATGTCTCGCTAGGAGGCACTAATTTACTATAGGTAGGAGGGAGGATAAATTGGAGGGGAATAAAGTGTTAAGAAAAAAGGACTACGATTAGTAACAGAAACAAAATAAAATGGGCCATTATTACTTATTCTTTTGCCCAATACTGCGTTGCAAAAGCCTCACGTAGCCTACGGCTATGCTACGTTTTCGCGCCTTGTCTTGAACAAAACAATTGCGCATAATGGCCCATTTTATTTCGCATCTGTTACTTAGTATTAGATGTCGTACTAATCGCAGTCTTTTTTTTAGAATAAAAACTTATTTCTTCTTCTTAACCATTGCCGCTAACTTCAACGTTAAATCAGCTAAACGGTTGGCGTAACCAGCTTCGTTATCGTACCAGCCAATTACTTTTACCAAGTTACCCACTACCGTTGTCATTCCCGAATCGAAAATACAAGAGTGCGGATTACTTACAATATCGGTAGATACTAAAGGCTCTGTAGAATAAGCTAAGATACCTTTTAAGGCTCTACTTTTAGCTGCTTTTTTGAAAAGCTCGTTGATTTCTTCTGCTGTTACTTTTCTTTTAAGCACACAGTTTAAATCGGTAAATGAACCCGTTACTACTGGCACACGAGCAGCAATACCCGTTAGTTTGCCTTTCATTTCGGGATACACTTGCGTTACGGCAGATGCTGCGCCCGTTGTAGTAGGAATAATATTTAAAGCGGCAGCTCTAGCACGACGTAAATCGGCATGAGGAGCATCTTGTAGGCGTTGATCGGAAGTGTAGGCATGAACTGTGGTAAAAATACCATTGCTAATACCAATACCTTCGTTTAATACCTTTACCATAGGAGCCAAGCAGTTAGTGGTACACGAGGCATTAGAAATAACCTGGTCTTTAACCTTTAACTCTTTATCGTTAATACCTAGTACAATGGTTTTTACGCCCCCTTTACCAGGAGCCGAAATCAATACCTTTTTAGCACCCGCTGTTAAATGCTTCGATGCATCGTCGATATGACGGAAACGTCCTGTACATTCCAATACTACATCCACATCCATATCTGCCCAAGGTAATTTTTCAGGATCTCTTTCTGCAAACGCTGCTATTTTTTGTCCATTAATAGTTAATGCCGTTTTGCTAGAACGGATAGTGCCATTAAATTTTCCGTGTGCCGTGTCGTACTTAAATAAGTGCGCTAGGGTGGCATTGTCGGTTAGGTCGTTAATTGCTACTACCTCTACGTTATCGAGCCCTCTTTCTAGTAAAGCTCTAAGCGTTAGTCGTCCAATACGTCCGAAGCCATTGATTGCAATGTTTAATTTTGCCATAATGTAAATTGTTGTTAAATTATTTTATTGTTGTATGATATTAATAGGTAATTTGATTTGTTTTTATTGATTTTTTGTTCCTATTCAGCAACGAGTAGAAAGTACTTTGGTATAATGTATAAGGACTGCTCGCTACGTGAGTTTTGTAGGTAATTGATTAGCCAATACTAAAACACTACCGAGTAAATAACAGAGTCGAAGCCGTCTTTCTATCAAAAGGGAAGCGTACGCACTACCTGCTGTTACTATTTAGCGAATGCTGAATCGTAACGATTGGTTTATTTATTCAACTTCTTTTTTAACTCTTCAATTAGCTTACGTTGTGCTGTTAACTCCTTGTCTTTTTCGGTTAAAGCTTTGTCTTTTTC
>JAHDBT010000511.1:0-3163 GCA_020630215.1 Bacteroidota bacterium | reverse complement strand
TTGTCTTTTTCAATCAATGCTTTTGTGAAGGCTTTTTCTTTTTCTTCAAACATTGCATTAACAGAGCGCCAAGCCTCTTGTTCCGCTTCTATTTCTTTGCGTCTAGCAGGGTCTGTTCCTGTAAGATGTAATATATCAGTCATCACTTTTACATCTTCATCTTTTGTTTCATAATGGTATTCCTTTACCGTTTCGGTGTCGCCTATAAAGTTTTTTTGCTCAAAAACACTTAGCAACCTATCTAGTTTTGATAGATATTTCCCTGTTAATCGTCTTACTTGAACAACATAACTATCATGGGTTAAGCCTTCTATGAAATTACTTTTTTCAGTTAATATGGAAGTATTTATTTTATCTCGATATTGTCTTTCTACATGAACACAAGCTGTTTTTACATTTTTTAATTTAAAGCCTAAAATGTAGATAGTTGTAATAGGAAGGGTTACTTTTTCACCATTAATTACATCCTGTTTTTTATACTGTTCGGCAAGGTAATTTCGGAAACGCATGAGGTCGATTTCGTTTTTGGCTTTTTGTATTTCAATCAGTATTTTTTTATTTGTTCCATCATTGGTTTTAATAACCGCAACAAAATCAAGTCGAAATACTGCTATGCCTGCTAACTTATCTGTATAGGTAAACTCTTGGGGTTTTAGTGTTAAGTTTACTACCTTTTGCTCAAGCATTGTTCCTATAAAAAACTTGGCAACTCTTTCGTTTTCCATCAGCCTTTTAAAAACAACATCATAAATTGGATTGGCTATTATCATCACTTATTTTTTTGCAAATTTACAATTTTTAGTGCAATTTTGGGCATGTTTTAGCAATAGCAAAAACTAGTTAACTTTTTTTTAATAAACACCCTTCTTAAAAGGGATGCCTAGCGGTTGGTAGATTTTGAGAGCCAAGTATTTTGTCCAACTACGCTGTACTAATAATCAAACAAAGTGCAGCGTAGTAGAACCGTCTTACTAGCAACGAGCCTATACCAACCACCACCAACAAGCCACAAAATTAGGTATTGTAAGTGCAAACACAAAATAAAGAAAGGCTTTTTAAAAAAAAAGAGTGGATTTTTTTTAAAAAAGGTTGCATAATTAAATTAAAGCTTTTATATTTGCGCTCGCATTCGGTACGAATGTTAGTGTGGCCCGTTCGTCTAGGGGTTAGGACGCTAGATTTTCATTCTAGTAACACGGGTTCGATTCCCGTACGGGCTACTAGCAAACCCTCTTATAATCAATGTATTATGAGAGGGTTTTTGTGTTATATGTCTCCTGGGAAATAAGCTTACAATTTCGTGTTATTAGCCCTTGTATTTTATCTCCTTCCTGTTTTTTTAACGCTTACAAAAATGGTTGTTGTTGCTAGGAAATAAAATTTAGGATGCTTGCTGGTGTAAGTCGTTTAATTTTGATATTTGAATAGTTTTCCCCAAAAAAAAGGGATAGATTTAAAAAACAAACTAAGAAAACGTTTATAAGCAAAGGGTTACCATAAAGAATTGCCTCACTATATTGCTCTCTTTCCTCAAAAACAAAACTCTATTTCCAGTTCTACGATGTTATAGAACGGAAAACTAATCATCATTCGATAGCAACATCCAAAAAAACAAATCACCCCACACCACAACATAAAAAAGCCCACTATTAAAATATTAATAGCGAGCTTTTTATTAAAAACAGAAAAGAGTTTTATTGTACAAAAACCTAATACCTAATATAATTAACCCCAATTAAACTAGCATTCGGAAAATAACCATTATAATCATCAATGGTAACATGTTTATCTAAGTTCAAGTCGCTAGGAGTGTAGGTGTTTAGCAGACCAGTTGCTAGTACGTAGTTGTTAAAATCGGTATTGGTAATTACGCCGCTGCCGTCTATATCTCCTTCATGTAAAGCAGCTACTACACCCAAGTTAGTTTGCTGATTAGGGCCAAGAGCTTGACTTACCGCTAGGGTGAAATCGTAGTACAATTCATCGTTTAGTACCGTAGCTACCATAGCACTCATCACATCCAAATGGTTGCGATGACGAACAACAATATAGTAATCTTGGGTTTCAACGAGGTTGTAAAATTTAATGCCTGCGGTATCCCCATCTACATCTGCCAGACTGCCATCGCTTCTAATAAAACCTGCTCGTTGCTCAATAACCAAACTCATATTATTAGGGTCCCTAACTTCTAGTAACACCCAATCCGTCGCATCGCTAGGCATATTGTTTACATTGGTAACGGCTTCCGTGCCTGCATAATTCCAAGGGCTACTATTGTAAGGCTGTTGTATAGGTAATAAACCATTGCTGCGTAAAGCGGTACTCATTAAACCACTTCCAGTATCGTAAGGGCCTTCCAAAAATACATCAACTTGTACACTTACATAACACAAGGCATTGTCAACAGTTATTTGCACCTCATCTGTAGCAGAACAAGCATTGTTGTCGGTTACGGTTACGGTATAGTTCGTTGTTACTACAGGCGCAACAACCGTACTAGCAGTATTGTCGCTATTGCTCCATAAATAGATGCTACCACCTGTTGCTGTTAAGTTGGTATTATCGCTGCCACAAATGGTCATATCATTTCCTGCATTGGCAGTTGGAAGTGCATTTACGGTTACCAGTACCAAATCGGCATCGGTACATCCATTGGCATCTTGCACGGTTACGGTATAGCTCGTACTACTAGTTGGCGATACATTAATGCTGGGGGTATTGTCGCCATTACTCCAAGTATAAGTACTGCCTCCAGTTGCGCTTAAACTCACCGCATCTCCTAAACAGATAGCGACATCCATTCCTGCATCCGCTGTTGGTGGATTATTGATATTAACGAATACATCATCTGTAGCAGTACAACCATTACTGTCCGTTACAGTTACTATATAGGTTGTTGGTGCATTAGGACTCACATTAATACTAGCCGTATTATCTCCCGTATCCCAAGCATAACTACTGCCACCACTTGCTGTTAAGGTTGCTATAACTCCTTTGCAAATGCCCGTATCCATTCCAGCACTAGCGGTAGGAAGCGCATTTACGGTAACAGTTACAGCATCTCTATCAGTACAACCATTTGCATCCGTTACAGTAACGTTATAAGTAGTAGTAGCTGTTGGGTTAACTGTTGAAGCAGCCGTTGCATCCCCATTACTCCAAG
>JAHDBT010000510.1 GCA_020630215.1 Bacteroidota bacterium | reverse complement strand
CGCTTGAAGCCCGTTACGCTCCAGCCGTGAGGCTGGACCGGGCGTTCCTTTTTTTTACAAAAAAAGAACGCAGGGTCAAGCGTGTCGCTTGAGCCAAACGGTATTCAAGCCTCTTGGCTTGTAGCAAAAAGGTAAAGTCCTGCAATAAATAGGCAAAACAATAACACTTAGTAACGCATAAAACCCAAAGTGGTCTAGTATAACAATTGCATTGGTAAGCCGACAACACAAAAAAACAATTGCTACTTAACCGTTTATACTAATCTTCAAATTATGGGCTTTCTAATGCAATTAGAAAGAACAAAAATCCCTATCTTCACAAAATATTCCCCCTTCAATATCTTCTAATCAAAATTTAAAAATCACTACAACAAAACAACACTATGAAACACCTTTTTACCTACACCCTTTTCTTCCTCCTCTACCTAAACCTAGTACACGCACAAGATGCCTACCACACAACCATCGAAAATAAACTGGCCAACGAGTATGGACTCACCAATGGCCAATGGGTATTTTTTGATAACGAGATCGCCAATTTAGATGTTGATTTTTTATTTGGAAATACGGATATAATTCCGCTAACAACTACTAGCGAGGAGTTTAGCCAAATTACCAATATTTACAATGCCGTAGATGGCAATTATCATTATGATGGTGGCTGGGTCATGGTCAATGAAACCAGTGTGCAGCAAGGCGATAATTGTTTGTTGGTGATTAATTTAAGGCGGGTAAATGCCATAGGCAAAACCAGTATTCTTATTCAAGCGATTGATAATTCGGCTTTTGAAAAATTAATTACGGTTACCCTAAACAACGAATGGACGCAATACCTGATTCCTTTTCAAGCGTCTAAAAATTATGCGCCTGGGGAATTAATTGCGGGCTTAACCTTAGCTTGGGAAATCCAAGAAATTGAGGTGGCAGGACTCAATATGCTTAATTTTGGAGCCGCTTACGATTTGGATGCCCTGCCAACCGTACTACACAACGACCGGTATGAAGGCTACGAAGCCAATGCCCCGTGGCGAGCTCCTGCTGCGGATAGAATTGAGCAATTTAGAAAATCGGATTTATCGGTTTTGGTAACGGATGAAAATAATGAACCTTTATGCAATGCCGAAGTAAGCATCAAAATGCTGCAACCCGATTTTGATTGGGGCATGGAAATAGCCCTCAATAGAATTGCAGGAAATGTGAACCAAAACCCTAGCTTTGAAGGCAAATTATTAAATATAGATGGGCAAGGACATCGCTTTGAATGGGTAACACCAGGCAATTCTTTTAAATGGCCAGGATGGGAAGAAAATTGGATGACCATTCCTAGCGAAAAAGTAAATGCCGCACAATGGTTAAAAGCCAACGATTTTAAAGTACGAATGCATACCCTAGTTTGGCCAGGATGGATACCTAGTCCACTAGATATTGAACCAAACGCCAATAACCCACAATATATTTATGATAGAGTTAGCAATTGGATTACCGAAATTAATACCTATCCTGGACTCGAAGATGTATTTGACGAATATGATATTTTGAATGAAACAACTACCAATCGAGACTATGAAAATACCTTTGCTGGCACGCCTGGCTACACTACTGGGCGAGAATTGTATATTGATGTAATGAATCAACTAGCAGCATTCGTTCCCGATAAACCACAAGTAATTAACGATTATGTTACCATCTCTCAACAACAATACAAAGGCACAGAATACAATTTTTTAAAAAATACCATACAAGAAATTATTGATGGTGGCGCACCTTTAGATGCCATTGGTTTTCAATGCCATATTGATGCGTTCCCTAATTCTTTATACGAAATAGAATATACCTTGAATGATTTTGCTGGACAATTTGGGCTACCCCTAAAAATTACGGAATATGATGTAAATCCCGATATGAACGACGAAGTAGCCGCACAATACCTGGAAGATTTTTTAACAATGGTTTACAGCATCCCCGAAGTAGAAATGTTTATATTTTGGGGATTTTGGGATGGCTACCATTTTGCCAACAATGGCAATTTTTTCGATATAAATTGGAATGAAAAACCAGCGGCACAAGCTGCTTTTGGAAAAATTTTTAACGAATGGTGGACCGAAGAAACGACCTTATCGGCCCAAAACGGAATAGCCGATTTTCGCCCACACAAAGGCACTTACGAAATTACCATTGTAAGCAATAACGCAACCATTATTGATACGGTAGAAATTATTAACAACAGCAATTTAACTTATAACCTAACAACAACCCCCACTAATTGCGCTGCCGTTCCTATACAAGTTTGGTTGCAAGGTGCGTACAATACTGCCAGCAACAGCATGACAACCGCCCTACAAAATAACGGCTTATTACCAACTACCCAACCCTTTAATACTGCCCCCTGGAATTACAATGGCAACGAACAAATAACCCAATTACCCTCCAATGCAGTAGACTGGGTTTTAGTAGAAGCTCGCTCTGCTAACAATAGCAATACCATAGTAGAACAACGTGCAGCCATTTTATTAAGTAATGGCTTTTTATTAGATGGAGATGGGAGTGGCGTAAACTTCCAAAATTTAGCAGCCAATGCCGATTATTTTATTTCTATAAAAACCCGAAATCATTTAGCAGTTATGAGTAATACGGCGGTAAATTTAAGCAGTGGCACAACCCTAGATTTTAGCAATCCTAATAATATTTTGGGAGGCATTACCCAAGTAGCCAATTTAGGAAATGGCACTTACGGTTTATTTGCTGGCGATTTTAATAGTGATGGGGTTATTACACTTAATGATTTTAACGCTTATACTTTACAATTATCTAATACGAATCAATATTTAAATGGCGACTGTAATTTGGATCAATCTGTTACCATAAGCGATTTTAATTTATACTTACCTAATGCGAGTAGAATTGGGGTTGGGGAAATTCGTTACTAATTTATATTAAATAATTAAACACAAAATGAACAATATAAACATCAGAATCGCAACTATAAGCGACTTACCCGTTTTGCTAGCATTTGAACAAGGCATTATTACCTTTGAACGCCCCTACGACGAAACACTAAAACCCGACCCCATTAGTTATTACGATATAAAGGCACTTATCGAATCGACCGTAGCTGAAGTTATTGTGGCCGTTTGTGGGGAGGAAGTTGTCGGTTCTGCTTACATCCAAATTAGGAAAGCGGAGCCGTATTTAAAACATGATGATTATGGCTACCTAGGATTTATGTTTGTAAAACCTGCTTATAGAGGGCAAGGCATCAACAAACAAATTATTGCCGAACTCATCGTTTGGGCCAAAACAAAAAACCTCACCGAATTGCGTTTGGATGTTTACGACGAAAATCATAGTGCCGTTAGTGCCTACAAAAAAGCAGGTTTTGAAAAACAATTGGTCAATATGAGAATGGCGATTGAGTAGGGTGTAGCTTCCTTTTGATAAACCACCATACAAGGAAATAGTTCAATGGTCATCGAGCGTAGTCGAGATGCCCATTGAACGAGCTTTAAACTAGCGAAAATTAGCTTACTATGCATCTTTCGGCATCTCGACTACGCTCGATGACCGAAAGGCGTTTTCCTAGTAATAGTTCTGGACTATGCTGAGTAGGTACTGTATTAATAACCCAATTAAAACCATGACAAAATTATATCTAATAATAGCCTGCTGCTTATGCATTAATTGGGCTTGTACAAATATACAATCGGGAAACAACAAATCCGATTCTACAGCTATTACAAAACTTGTACCACAAGTAACTAAGGCTAATTTACAAGGGCAATGGATATGTTATTATACACAAAGCATTAGCCCTAAAGGAAGAGTTACTACACAAGATTATATAGCCTCTATTCCAATTTTTGCATTTAAAGACACTACTTATGAGAGAATTATGGGAGCAGTTGATGGCAAAGAAATTATCAAAAGTGGTACTTTTCAAATAAACAACGACCGTTTATTTTTATCGGGAAAAAGACCCTATACCATTAATAATTTTTCGGAAAGTTTTATGGAACTAGAAGAGTACCCCTCTAAACTGCTTATCCATCAAAAACTTAAACTAAAAAGGCTCAAGCATTTTAAACAAAGCAAGCAAAAATCAAAAGTCAATAATTTTTTAGTCAATAATCCTATAAAAATCACCCATACTACAGCAGAAAAAGCCTGTCTCCAAATAACTAGATTTGAATTTGAAAATAATACCACCTTTAAAAGATTTACAGACTGCAAACCTGGCAATGCGTCGCTATACAACAATTGGTACTTAAATGAGCAAATAATTCAAGATGAATTATTTATACACTTCAATTCAAGCCAAATTAGACCCATACAAGTTAAGTCTGTATCACGTAATAAAATTATTGGCATGTTATATGACGACGAAAATACGGAAGTAGTTATAGAAAAATACAAGCCTATTACCAAACCCAATATATTAATAGGGTCTTGGGAAGTAGAAAGCGATCAGAAAAAAAAATTGCAAAAAATAGAAATACAAAAAAAACTCCTCGAAATACATTACCTTGATACTAATATAGAGACCTACCAATATCACTTCAATAAAACAAGGGATTTAATCTACTTAACTCCTACTGACAATAATGCCGAAAAAAAAAGGTATACTGCACGGCTAACAATTATTTCTCCAAACAATATAAAGCTTTATGTAAGAGAAACCGATAACAATAAATATTGGAATAGCATAAAGCTAAACAAACATCAAAAAAAATGAATAAAATAATTCCTATTATTCCGGTCCTCCTTTTTGCCGCCCTACTCATAGCTTGCAGAAACGACAATCGGAAACCAAACGCATCTGGGTATAGTAAGGAGTTTAGCTGCCGACCGCCTATATATACTAGACCACATTGGGTTTTGTGCTTTTTCCATAAGTTATTATTTTCGCTATTTATTACAGTAGGTTATCTTTTTTGCTACAAGCCGGGAGGCTTGAAACCCGTTTGGCTCAAGCGAGGACGCTTGACCCTGCGTTCCTTTTTTGAAAAAAAAGAACGCCCGGTCCAGCCTCCCGGCTGGAGCGTAACGGGCTTCAAGCGTCTCGCTTGATGTAATACATA
>JAHDBT010000509.1:3070-5075 GCA_020630215.1 Bacteroidota bacterium | reverse complement strand
AAAAAAAATACGGCGACTTAATCATCAGAAACTTAAGTTTTGAGCCACTAGTTTCATTAGCTCTCCTTATACCTATCACCTATTAAGGTCATAAAACTGCCTTCCAAAGTGACGTAACAAAAGCCATAAAGTCTTATTACTGTAGCTAAAACATTGGTAAAAATGCTTAGTTTTACAGCTACCTATAGCTATACCTTTCACCATTTACATCACCAAAAATTATTTATCATGGCAGATAATACCAAACCTAAAAAACGCAAAAACAATATGGGCTACTTTTTTGGCTTATTTGTATTTATTATTCTAATTATATTTGCAATTAGCCAATTAATATAAGCTATTTTTGTAATCATTTTCACCTCTGTATGTACACGAAAGGTTCATGATGCTGTTATGATTAACAGATACTCATGAACCTTTTTTTGACATGTTTTTCCAACAAGGAAAAGTACTTGACAGACTACTTAGATAAACATATCCTTTTTTATTTGCTAATTCCTCCACCTTCCTTGGCTAAAATATGACAATAGCCAATAAAAATTCCTATCTTTCCGCCCCTAAAAAATTAAAAAACAGCCTAAAAAGTACATTCACCAAATTTCAACTAAGCCCATATAAATGAACGTTCAATTATTCATTCCTTGTTTTGTCGATCAGTTTTTTCCAGCAACCGCTTTTAATATGATAAAAGTACTGGAAAAAGTAGGCTGTAAGGTAAGTTACAACCCTAATCAAACCTGCTGCGGACAACCCGCTTGCAATGCTGGCTATTGGACAGAAAGTGCCGAAGTTGCCCAAAAGTTTTTAGCCGATTTTAATAATGCTGATTTCGACTATATTGTTGCCCCCTCCGCTTCCTGTGTAGGATTTGTACGCAACTATTACCAAAAATTACTCATAGATAGCAATCCTACAAATACTAAATTACCTCAAAAAAACGAAACACAAATAGCAAAAATCAAAACCCAACTTTTCGAGTTTACCGAATTCCTAGTAAACATCCTACAAGTAGATAACCTCAACGCAACACTCGAAGGCATTGCAACTTACCATGATGCCTGTGGCGCACTACGAGAATGTGGCATTAAAAAAGAACCCCGTAAACTACTAAAAAACGTACAAGGCCTACAACTACAAGAAAGCCCCGATTGTGAAACCTGCTGCGGCTTTGGCGGTACTTTCGCCGTTAAATACGAAGCCATATCCGTTGCCATGGCCGAACAAAAAGTCAATAATATCCTAGAACATACCAAGGCAAAATACATCATCTCTACCGACTTATCCTGCCTCATGCATTTAGATGCCTACATAAAAAAACAAAACAAACCGCTGCAAACAATGCACATTGCTGATGTACTAGCAATGTACTAATTTAACACGCACCAAGAAATGCTTCCTTAATTTATGGAAAACAAAGGACTTTAAAGCAACAAAACAAACTCTAAAGCACTATCAATCAGACACTTACACCTAAAACGCCCTAAAGCCAATACTAATATGAATAAAGCGATGCATGGAAACGTTTTAAAATTGTAATTGTTTTTTACTCCTAAAAACAAGAACTTTGAATGGTATAAACAATTCTCGTTAAATTAATTTTTCATTAAGCTTTCAATTTCTTACTTTCGGTAAAAACTTATTTCCTATTTTTGTACGCTGATAAATCCATGATATTTATACCAATACTCATATCATGTCAACACCTCTTAGCACTAGTAAAAACACCTCATTGCCCATACTAACCCACAATATAAAAATACTCCTCAGATTGTTTTCTGCGTTATCCAAAGAAAATACCCTGAAAGGCCAAACTAAAGCATCCTTTTCTATAAAAAAGATGTTACTAATTCACTAATGTAAAACAGCTAAACGCTTTAATCAACATTCGTCATGAATAATAAATTACTCGTTCTATTTTTGTCCCTCATTGCTTGCTTGTTTTTTCCCTTTTTAAATACCAATGCCCAATGCCCAACCCTCAACGGCTTTTTAGTTGATGCTTGTG
>JAHDBT010000509.1:0-2970 GCA_020630215.1 Bacteroidota bacterium | reverse complement strand
CTTGCGATGATTATACAGTAAATTACATCCCCAACTCTGGAGGCGATGGCGTTGGATTTGCTGTAACAATGACAGGAACTACTACTGGCATATTAGAAGACCAAGACTGCGAACCCCCAGGCTTCATTCAACCCACGGGCCAAGTATGCGACCAAACCCCTCCCGAAATTGGCGACACCGAATTTTGTGTAGGCGAAGATCCCGTTACCATCCCCGTTACAACCGTAGGCAACGGTGTTACCCTAAACTGGTACACCAACGCCGCAGGAACAGGCACCCCCTTTGCAACTTCTACAACCAACGATCCTAACATTGACTATAACAATCCTTCTTTCACAAACGCCACCATCTACGTACAATCGGAAGATGCAGATTGTGCTGGACCTAGTTGTATTGTACCCGTAGATATTACCTACCTCCCACTACCAACCGCCATGATTGATATTACCCCCACCGATTTTTGCGAAGGAGATACGTATACCATTACCGCTTCGAGCGACGATACCAACGCCACTTACGAATGGTATATAGAAGATCCAGCGGGGGATGAAGTTGTACTAACCGACCCTACCTTGACCCCTATCACTGACTTAACCTTTGACATGACGGGCGACTATGTAATTTTTGTACAAGTATTTGGGGATAATGGGTGTTCTAACTCAACCAATATTACCGCTACCGTAGCCCCTGCACCTACTGCTGGATTCACTATTTCAGAACCAACTCCATGTGCAGGAACAGACGTTATCCTAGATGCAGCCCCAACTACTGGCACAGATACTGGAGCCACTTACACTTGGGAAATTACCAATACCACAACAAGCACTACAACCAATGATACAGGTGCAAATCTAACCCTATCAGGCCTAACACCTGGCATGTACGATATTATCTTAACCGTTACCAATAGTACTGGCTGTAGCGATGATTTCACCCAGCAAATTGAAGTAACACCAGCCCCAACCATTACCCTAACCGCCGTAGCCACCGATATGTTTGAATGTGATGCCCCTTTCGATTATAGCGTTGCTGTTGACCCAACAACTGGCACTTGGTCAGGCACAGGCGTAGATGCAGCAGGCGTTTTTGATCCTAGTGGATTAGCAGCTGGTCCTTATACAATTACTTATTCCATAGGTGCTGCGCCTTGTATTAGCACAGAAGATTTAATTATCAATGTACAAGAACCACCAACCGTAGCCTTAACCGAATCCACCTTATCTGTTTGCGACTCAGCAATGCCCGATTTAAGCAACTATATTGCCCCTGGTTCTTCCGAAGGCACTTGGTCTGGAATGGGTGTAGATGCCAATGGTCTATTCGACCCAACTGGATTAACGGGTGATATAGTAATTACTTTTACAGCTGCTTGTATGGTTACCCCAGGAGGAAATATTTGTCCTACAGTGGTTGTTCCAGTTTGTGGATGTGATGGTGTGACCT
Organism: Bacteroidota bacterium; assembly: GCA_020630215.1. GTDB lineage: Bacteria > Bacteroidota > Bacteroidia > Chitinophagales > UBA2359 > JAHDBT01. Next base: position 1,527 of record JAHDBT010000509.1, on the reverse strand, counting down.
ATAATAACAGTTGTGAAGCATTTGAAGTAGGGGGCGTAACTACCTACTCGCCTGGCCCATGTGTAGGAGGCGCACCCGGAGCTAGTACTTGTACACCCGATGAAGCAACTATTACCATCAGTATAACAGCAGCAACCAGCACACTAGCTCCCGATGCTACCGTTTGTTCGAGTAACGACCCAATTAATCTCAGCGGTTATGTTACAATGGGTTCGGGTACTTGGGAAGATGAAAATGGCACAGCTGTAACAAGTTTCGACCCTAGTGGAGGACCTTTTGATACGCCCATCTCTTTTACTTTTATGGAAACAGGCACTTGTAACTTTACAGCTCCCTTCAACATCACCGTTACCGAAGCACCCGATGCTGCTACCCTCCCAATAACCGAAGAATTATGTAACACCTTGGATACTAATGGCAATATATTTATTGACTTAGATTTCTATATTAGTGGCGAAACAGGAGGCGTATGGACTTGTGATGATTGTCCTAGTGGACCAAATCCAATTGATGCAGGAAACGAATTGGATGCAACAGATATTCCGCCTGGCACTTATAATTTAACCTATACAGTTACAGGCACTACACCTTGTATGGATGCTACAAGTATGGAACAACTAACCATTGCCGAACCAACTGCCTCCGCAGGTACCGATGATAGCATTTGCGGATTAACCTACACCCTACAAGGCATTTCTTCTGGCGATGGCGTATGGGATACGGATGTTGCTCCAACTGGCGGCACGGCTGCCTTTGTAGATACTGCCGATCCTGTAACAGAGGTTACCGTAACCGAAGCAGGTACTTATACCTTCTTCTGGACATCCATTGACGACCCTTGTAACCAAGAAATTTTTGTAGACATCACTTTTGAAGAAACACAAGACCTCATCCTTACCCAAAATACCCTCGACTTATGTACGGGCGATGCTGCCATCACTTTAACAGATTATGAGGCTACGGACTCTGATACTGGCACCTGGACCAATGAAGGCGGTTCAACCATTACGGGTTTCGACCCATCTGCAGTAACTGGAAGTACAACTGTTAATTTAACCTTCTCTTCTGGCATGGGGCCTTGCGACGATAGCGAAGTCTTAACCGTCAATCTTACTGTTCAAAACAATATTACCCTCACCACAAACACCGACGATATTTGTTCGGATGCAGGGACGATTAGTTTAGACGATTACATAGATACTGGTTCAGGAACATGGACAGATGGCAGCGGCGGCTCCGCAACAACCTTCGACCCAACATCTGTAGCAGATGGTACTACAACCGATTTTACCATCTCCACAGGCACCGGCCCTTGCGATAGCGATGACATGATAAGCATTACTGTAACAACTGCACCCGATGCAAGTATTGATGCCCCTCCCGGCAATTTATGTAACAACGATGTACAAGACAACGTATTGACCCTAGACCTAAACACCCTAGTAACAGGAGATACTGGCGGCACATGGTCTACAACGGACGGAACAATTGAAGCAGGCGATACTTTTAATGCCGATGGTTTAGCAG
>JAHDBT010000508.1:1361-5100 GCA_020630215.1 Bacteroidota bacterium | reverse complement strand
CCTAGAAAAATGAACTATACCGAATTTTGAATCTATTTAGTTTGCGTCCCTTAGTAGGTAATCTGTTTATAATAATTAGGTTAGTTTCTTAGACCTGTTTACCCAATAAGGGAAAAGTATTTGACACTTTACAGCGGTGCAGCGAAGCGGAACCGTCTATATACCAAGTACCCGCTACTATCTACCAAAAAAAGTTTAACCGCTTAGATAAACATGCCGTCTCTTAGGTTATTTCAATATTAAGACTTTTTTAATTACTAAGCAATAAGTAAACAGTTTTTTTTAAAAAGAGGGAAAAAGGTAGGCTGATAAATGTTTTTTCTAGTTGTTCCATTAGTTGAAAAAACAATAGTTTTATCAGGTATTTAAGTATTGATAGCATACATAAAAAAATGATTTAAAATGGATTAAAACATTCTTTTTTTCTTTTTATCGGCACATTTCTATTTAAGTTAATGCTAGTATTTTTACTTTTTGATCTGATAAGGCTACTTTTTATTCTTATTTTATTGGCAAGTATTTAACTTACTTAAAGACGAATGCCCAAATATTTAAAAGATTTTCACAAGAATCTACTAGAAAAAATACAACTAGTTGAGTAAACTAATACATTTTAAGCTTATTTTTACAGCAACTATTTTTTAGAAACAACAATAGTGTACTATGAATGAAATTTGGAATACTATTTTAAATACAGGTGTACAAAAACATTTAACAGAGCAAGAGCGTATTAGAATTAAGTTTTTAAATATGATGAGCACCGTTACAATATGTGGATGTGTTATTTATATGATTATGCATTTATATGTAGGAGATGTTTGGTTTGTTTTAACAACACTAAGTGCCAGTTTTTGGGCAGCATTTATTATTTTTTTAAATAAACAATATAAATATGTAGTTGCTAGGTATTGTGGAATAATTAGTTACTTTGGTACTTTGTTTTTATTTGCTTATTTGTGTGGGCGAGTACTTCAGTTAGAGTATGTAATGGTTTTTTTACCCTTGTATGCTCAAATATTTTCTGCAAGTAGAAAACAGGTACTTGGTGTTTCTATTATTGGTATTATAACTTTTATTTTATTTAAAACCATTTACCATTATACGACACCTGTACTTGAAGTATCTTACCCCTTTGTTTGCCAAACTATTAATGCCTTTATTTTAATGTTTATAGCCTTTTGGGTTATTAAAGTTTATAAGAGAGATATTGACGAGATTTTGTTGAACAATGCTGCAAAAAACGAAGCCTTAAAACAAGAGATTGATGACCGAAGAAAAGTAGAACAAGCATTTTTAGACAGTGAAACTCGTTACCGTTTATTGTTTGAGAAAAGCCCTGTTGGTATTGTAGTACGTAAAGTAGCGAGTAGTAACTGGATGAATGTAAACGAGCAGTTTGCCAAAATACTAGGCTACCAACCTCAAGAACTAGCAGGAATGGATAGGGCAACACTTACAGAATGGGAAGACCCTGATGTTTATAATAAAAAAATAAAGCGTTTATTAAAAGGAGAAATTGACAGTTTTAAAGTGGAAAAACAGTTTAAACGGAAAGATGGTGGAACTGTTTGGTGTAATTCTACTCGTTCTTTAATGAATGTGGATGGAGAAACTTATGTAATTGGTTTTGTAGAAGATATTTCGGAGCAAAAAAAGACCTTGTTGGCACTAGCTGATAGTGAATCGAAATACAAATCTATATTTAACAATACTACGGATGGAATTGTAATATATGATTTTGACAAAAGCGAGTTGGTTGATTTTAACGATGTAATGCTAGAGATGTTTAAAACAACAAGAGAAGGAATGTACGCTTCGACTGCTTTAACCTTTACGCCCGAATTTCAATCGGACGGTAGACCTACTGGGGAAGCCTTTGCTGACTTAATGGCGATAACCCAACAAGGTAAAACCGTGCATTCCGAATGGACGCATTGCCGTTCGGACGGCACCTTAATGGACTGTGACGTGATAGTAACGCCTTTGTATTACGATGTTGGTAGAAATGTTTGGCTAAGTATGATTAGAAACATTACCGAACGTAAAAGAGCCAACAGGTTAATTAAAGAAAATGAAACCAGACTAAAAGAAGCGCAAAAATTAGCCAAAATGGGCAATTGGGAATACGAATTTGGTGCAAGGAAAATTTTATGGTCGGAAGAAACATTGCGAATTTTTGAAATGGAAGGCTTGCCATCACCAACGTTTGATGAGTACCTAAAATTAGTACACCCCAAGGATTTGCCCAACTTAAGGGCTTTGGTTGAAAAAGCCTACAAAAAAGGCGAACCTTATGAAACCGAAATACGCTTTTTTACTAGAACAAAGCGATTAATTAATGTGATTGCGAAAGGAATTCCGAAGGAAGTAGATGGGAAAATAGCGAGGTTATTTGGTACCATACAGGATATTACAGAGCAAAAAAAACGAACCGACGAATTGGCATACTCGCTCTCGCTACTAGAAGCAACGATTGAGTCTACTGCAGATGGTATTTTGGTAACCAATAACAATGGCGATTTAGTAAAGTCTAATGGAAAGTTTAAAGAAATGTGGCGCTTGCCAGAGGAAAAAGAAAAGGCCTTTGCCAAAAACCTTTTATGGCTTCGCTATTTAATCGAACAAGTTAAAAGAGGTGCCGACGTAGAAAAAGCTACCATTGAGCTATTCAAACAATCTACCGAAATAAGTAATAATTTATTGTACCTAAAAGATGGTAGAATTTTCGACCATTTTTCAAAACCGCAATACATTAATAAAAAAGTAGTAGGACGGGTTTGGAGCTTTAGGGAAATTACCCAAGAAGTGCAAACCAAACAACGCCTAAAAGCCGAAATTGTAGAACATGAAAAAACAGGTACACTATTAACCAATTCTAACAGAGAATTACAGCAATTTGCATACATAACTGCCCACAATTTACGCTCTCCCGTAGCCAATATTATGGGACTAATTGATTTATACGACCAAAAAAATCCTACCGAACCTTTTAATAAAATAATTGTAGAAAACCTTAGTAAAGCAAGCATTAACCTAGATGGTATTGTTAGAGATTTATACCAAATTATTGATATTAGACGAGCCATTGATAATGCCCAACAAAAAATTAATATCAAACAATCTTTTAATCGGGTAAAAGATAGCATAATACAACAAGTAGCAATAGCAGGTGCATTAATTGAAACAAACTTTGAAGCAGCAGAAGAAATATGGGGGGTAAACAGCTATGTAGATAGTATTTTATTAAACCTACTAACGAATGCCATTAAATACCGGTCGCCCATAAAAAAGCTCCACCTAAAAATAGCTACTAAACGAGTAGGAAATTATGTGTGTTTTACCATCGAAGATAATGGACTAGGTATTGACTTAGCTAAACATAAAGAAAAAATATTTGGTCTATACAATCGCTTTCACAACCATGTAAGAGGTACTGGAATGGGTTTGTACTTGGTGAAAAAACAAATAGAAGCACTAGGAGGAAAAATAGAAGTAAGTAGCGAAAAAGAAAAAGGCAGCCAATTTAAAGCCTATTTTAAGGCTGTAGTAATAGAGGAGGTAAAAGGGTAGGATAGAAGAAAGATAAATTGTTTTTTTTGAAATTTATTTTGATATAAAAAAAGGCGAGAAAAAACTTCTCACCTTCTTTGAACATCTAATGATGCCCATTTAGCCGAACATTTTAATTAGCTGTAAGGGAAGGAATCGAACCTTCACGGAGCAGTTAGCTTTAAATTAT
>JAHDBT010000508.1:0-1261 GCA_020630215.1 Bacteroidota bacterium | reverse complement strand
ACAAGAGGGTACGTCTGCCTGTTTCGTCACCTTACAGTATTGTCTTCCAAAAAAAAGAACTAAAAGTACTTTCTACCTTCTACAAAAATACTTTCTACAAAAAAATTAGCTGTAAGGGAAGGAATCGAACCTTCACGGAGCAGTTAGCTTTAAATTATGTTATAAAGTTTATCCAAAAATCTCCGCCCTCGCGACAAGAGGGTACGTCTGCCTGTTTCGTCACCTTACAGTATTGTCTTCCAAAAAAAGAACGATGGTTAATTGCTCAACCGCTTGGTACAAAGATAAGTCAAGTCTTTATTTCTTGCAAATTTTTTAAGGAAATTGATAAATGTTTAGATTTTATTTAAAGAAACGGCATTTTTATAGCGAATTTGATAAAATGAGACGTATTGGAGGCTTGTTAAATAGATAATTTTTAATGAAAGAACAGGCTTATTACGAATTTTGTAAAAAAACTAGGAAGAAATTGTAGAAAAACAAGCGAAAAAATGCTTTTAATGTGTAAAAAGGAGCAAAGTAACTATAAATTAGTGACAAATTAAAGCAAGTATAAGAGGTTGCTCACCATTAAGCAAAGCCAAAACGGACTTAGCAAGCGAAATTGAGCTAGTAGCAGAACTTACAACTTGTTGTAAAAGCAACCCAAATAAGTTTTAAAATTTGCTTAAAAGGTTTTACCTTCGCATCCAAATTACAAAACACATCCAAAAAGTGTTTGAGTGTCAGGAGGTGCTCATTCCTAGGAAAAGAAAAATAACGTGTCATGATTACTTATTTAGACCAATTAAGCGAAACAGAGCAAAACCTAGTCGTTAATGCAATACCTATGATTACGGTATTAATTGCAGGTGCCGATAATAATATTGATGCCGATGAAAAAGAGTGGGCGGCTAAAGTAACAAAATATAGAGCGTTTACCTCTAAAGAAATCCTTAACGATTATTATAAGGTAGTTGGCGAAGTTTACAGCGAACGTTTAGACGAGATGATGAGCAGCTATCCTTCAAATGTAGAGGAACGTACAAAGCTTATTTCGGATGACTTAGCAAAGTTAAACGATATACTCCCTAAACTTGATGTCGTTTTTGCTTACCGCTACTACGAAAGCATCGTTAGCTTTGCCGAACACGTAGCCAAAGCTTCGGGTGGCATGTTGGGCTTTTTTACTATTGGTAAAGAAGAAGCCAAATTAGTAGACCTACCAATGGTAAATAAAATAGAACGTCCAGCTATTTTAGAGGAAGAAGAAACAGAAGAA
>JAHDBT010000507.1 GCA_020630215.1 Bacteroidota bacterium | reverse complement strand
TTAATAATGTTAGTTGGATAGGAGTAGATAGATTGAGGTATTAATTATCATGAATGAATCTTAAAAATCAAGTGGTATTAAAAAACTGACCACTGGCAATGAGCGCAGCGAATATTCTGACTATTGACTACTAAAAATACGTCAGCACGAAAACTGACAGCGCAGCGATCTGACAGTAAGCGAAGCGCACGTTCTGACAACTGACTGCTAAAAAACTCACTCCTTGTCAAAAATAAATTTGTAAACCACTTCATAAAACCAATACTTAACACCAGCCTTAATACGGCGAAATTCTAGCCGCATACAAAGCCCAATTTGCATACTAGGATTTAGCAGCCACGAAATATAACGTTTATAAAAAGGCTGTTCGGCGTAGGGAAACTTTTGAATATTGAAATGTGGCATTAACTGTTTTCGTACCTGTTTAAAAGCTTGCTGATTGTGTTGGTAATAATCCTTATCGCCCCAGTTTTTCATAATTTCCATGCCTATATGGATGGTGAGGTGCAGATTGGTAAAAAGCTTAAAGTTACTAGCAAAACAAAACAAGTTGTGTGCGAGGCTAATGCCAATAAAAGGAATGCCCACACAAATATCATCGAGTACAAAATGCGGGTACAGTTTGCGGTGAAACACAAAACAATCAAAGCCAGGATGCGCTCGTCCAACCTCCGAAACCATTAGGGGAATTTGAGCTACCGAAGTATAATGATTGGCAACACGGCGGCGGTTAATAATAAAAGCATCATGTCCTTGATTAATAATGCTATTGATGGCTTCGTAAAAGGAAGGCATTACCGCAATATCCACATTGGTATAAACAATATAATCTGCTTGTGAGTGCTGGTAGGCACGGTCTAAAATATCTTTAATAAGTGGTAGTTTACGAGCCTTTTTAAAACTGGCATCATTTACATCTAGTACGGATTGTGTAAGGTTAGGCGTTTTGGTAAAGTAGTTAGGAATAATTTCGTGGTCTTCGGGAAATTGGGTGGTGAGTAGTTCAACTTGTACTTTGTTTTGGGCATAGGCTTTTGCCCTACGCATGGTTTCAAAAGTGATGGGTTGTGCGTAGTGTAAATCGGAGGTGATTGGCACCTTTACGGGGTTAATGATGTGTGCGATGGTGTGCATTGAAAAAAATATAATTGCATACCCTTGTTCTTCGAGTAGTTTTATAGAGACGTGTTTTTTAACATTTGTATTACGAATTAGGATTAGAAGTACTTGTTAAGGAAATTAGTTATTTTGCTAGTTATAGATAGGCGTTCCGTTTTAACAAGCTTATTAGTTTTATCAATTTTAGGAAAGTTATTTGCAAGTGTTTTAAAAAAAACTTCTTCACTTATAGGTTGATAATTATATGGTTTTGTATCTATTATTTCAAATCCATCTAAACGTTTTCCCGATAGCCAATTCGTGATATTTTGATAGTAAAAATCATTATTGATGGCATAGGTATCTACCATTTTGTTTCCCGTAGAGTTTTCATAATAATAATAGTGAATTTGTTGTGCTTCATTTGGAAAAATGCCGCACATCGCAGCAAGTCTTGGTTGATTAGATTGATTAACACGAGAACCATGAACTAAATTATGTGTAAATACAATCGCCTCTCCTGCTTTAACCGAAATAGTTTCCAGATAAGGAGCTAACTTTTCTGAAAAAGGTATGTTAATTGAAGGAAATGTTGTACAGCGTATATTGTTAAATAGTTTGTGACTACCTCTAATTACAGATAAAGCACCATTGGTTTCGTTACAGTCAATAAGAGGACACCATATAGTGTAGGAACTGTGTTCTTCTTCTTGTACGTTATTCCAATCTTGATGCATATTAAACATACTTTCTGCATCATTCTTTTTTATAACATAAGTCCCTCCGCCAATGTAACATTCTTTGAATGTGTTATTAATGTGTGGAGCAAATATCTTTTCAATTTTTTGCCCAGCCTGTACATTCTCATCATAATTGTTCTGGCTTACATTTGTAAAGATTCCATTTCTATGCTCTGTTGCAATTCGTTCATAAAATAAGTTCAGTGCATTTATTTCGTCTACCCCTAAAAATGGAATTACAACATAACCTTGTTCTTCTATTTGTTTATGTAGATGAATGTCTTTGAAAATCTGTCGCATAAATTTATTTCTTTTTGCTGAAAAATGTTTTTAATTGTTGAACCCAAGAAGAGGAGCCACTTGTATTTAATGGTTGTTTCAGGCTGTTATTAGCAGATTGTTGGTTTAAATTTCGTCTAATCTCATTGCCATTTCTTAGTTTTTTCGCAAATTCTTCTTCTGTTATTGCTTTATTATTATTAGGAATAAATCCTAAGCTTTTTAATTGTAAGGGTCTTTGAATAATAGCCTCAATACTATTTTCTATAAAAAAATTATAGTCAACTTCAACTAATTCAAATCCATTTTGAGGATCAAAATAATGTAAGGCAGGAGTGCTTTCTTTAGGGATAGTTGCGATTTGTATAGCATATCTGTGTGAATCAGAAGTGTTTAAGGCTGACCAATGAATTAAACTATCACAAAAAGCAATACATTCACCTGCTTTCATCGGAATAGGTTGCAAGTATTTATTAATGAGAGCTTCCTCGAACGATTTGAAAAAGGGAGGTACTGAAGTGGAAGCAATATCAGGTACAATTTTATGGCTACCAGGCACTACTTGTAAAGCTCCATTTTCTGCATAGGTATCTACAAGAGGAATCCAGAAAGTGAGAGTCGTTTCTTTCAAATTTGCTGTAGTTGGCCAATTTTGATGAATTTCAAAAGTCCCTTTATTGGGAGGTTTTACATAAAAATTACTAGTTAAAATAGCATAATCTTTTACTAACTTATCAATATAAGGTTCAAATACTTTTTTTATAAGCTCATTGGCTGCTCGTTTATATATCGTGTTATTGTCTAAAAATGTACAATGATATGTAGATTGATTGGAACCAGTAGAATTATCAGGATTAAAATTATCTGCTGGGTTTAAGGCTTGAGTTTTTTCTAATAACTCCGCTACCTCTTTTTTACTTAACCAAGGCACTTTTATAAAACCTTGTTCAGAAAAAGTTTGTTCATGTTCTTCCGAATGGAAAATACGTCTCATAAAGTAAATAGTATTTGTAAAATAATTAGCTATCAAGAGAATAGGAAGTTTAGGAAGAACAATTATTCTCCTAGAAGTTTATACAGAATGCTATAAAGATAAGGTTATTTATTATCTTTGACAATAGAAACCTTGGATTTTATTTATTTAGTAATTATGATTTTTTTAGTTTGAAAACAATTATTACAGAAAAAGCAACCAGCCCATTAGTTGGAATTAAGAATGCATTTCAGTATAAAGAATTAATCTGGCTGTTGGCTTATAGAGATATCAAATCTCGCTACGCACATACTACCATAGGAATACTCTGGAGTATTATAAGCCCTATAATTGTTGTAGCAATACTAAGTACTGTTTTTAGTACTATTGTTCGAATAGAAATAAAAGAAGTGCCTTACCCTTTGTTTTTATTAGTAGGTATGACAGGGTGGGCCTTCTTTGCAAATGCAGTAAATGCTTCCACAACCGCTATTTTGAGTAATCAAAATATGATTCAAAAAGTACACTTCCCAAAAATTGTGATTCCTTTAAGTAGCCTAATTGTTAACTGTATAGATTTTGCTGTATATTTAGTACTGATTTTTTTATTAATGGTATTTTACAATGTTGATTTTACCACTAATTTGTTTTTTCTTCCCATCTTTATTCTTTTAACATTTGTAGTAAGTCTAATTGCAATTATATGGCTTAGTGCTTTAGTTGTTAGGTTTAGAGATCTTTTGCCAATTGTTGGTTTTGCGCTTTATTTATTATTTTACCTAACACCTGTATTTTATCCTATTTACTTTGTTCCTAAGGAATACCAGCTTATTTATTTTATAAACCCGCTAGTTGTAATTATTGAGGGATTTAGATGGTGTTTATGGGGAGGTCTATTTCCTAATTTATATGCTTGGAGTTCGCTTACTATATATTTGTTAAGTATTGTTCCTGCATGGAGATATTTTCATAAAATAGAACAACAAATGGCAGACATCCTATGAGTGACATAGCAATTAATGTTGAACATTTATATAAAAAATATTCACTAAACACGAATAAAGCAGTCAGTGATTTTAAAGAAACCTTAACAACGTATATTGGTAGTGTTGTAAGAAAAAAAGAGAACGATGCAAACTATATATGGGCCTTAAAGGATGTTTCTTTTCAAGTACCTAAAGGGCAAGTACTAGGCGTTATTGGAGAAAATGGAAGCGGAAAAAGTACTTTGTTAAAAGTATTGAGCCAAATTACTACACCTACTAGCGGTCGAATTGAGATAGATGGTAAAGTTACCGCACTATTAGAAGTAGGCACAGGTTTTCATCCTGATTTGAGCGGAAGAGAGAATGTGTACTTAAATGGAGCGATTCTAGGGTTAAGTCGAAAAAAAATAGAGCAGCAGTTTGAGGAGATTGTTGCCTTTAGTGGAGTTGAGGAATTTATTGATTTGCCTGTTAAACGATATTCGAGTGGTATGTATATTCGTTTAGCATTTGCCGTTGCAGCACATTTAGAGCCTGATATACTTTTACTAGATGAGATTTTATCGGTTGGGGATTTTGAGTTTCAGCAAAAATCATTAAATAAAGTTTGGGAGCTAAAAGATCAAAAAAAAACAATTATGCTTGTAAGCCACGATTTGCAAGCAGTTAAAAATATTTGTGATCAAATTATTGTTTTAGAAAAAGGGCAAATTGTAGGATTTGAGACAGCTAAAAAAGCGACGGATTTATACATAGAGGAACATAGTAATTACGAACAGTTTTATAAATGGGATGACCAACTATCAGCACCAGGTAATGATATTGTTAGGGTAAATTTTTTGGACGCTAAGGTAGTAGGAAAGGACACGCAAAAACTAATTGAAACAACAGATGATATTGAAGTTTGTTGCCGTTTTTGGTTACTTCAATCAATGCCTATTTTTTTTGTAGGATTTACGGTGCTAAATAGATTTAATAATGTTTGTTTTACAGGCGTGAGTAAATTATACAACAATCTTAAAACATCTTAT
>JAHDBT010000506.1 GCA_020630215.1 Bacteroidota bacterium | reverse complement strand
AGCACTACTACTATCAATAAACGTACCTATTACATGACATTAAAGTGACAAAAAAATACAATCGCTATTTTTGACTATTTTGAAGTGGCAAAAGGAAGCGGATATTAAAGCAAACAAAAAAACAAGAGGGTTATATTACTCATAATCAAACACTTACAAGATGTTTTACATGCTATATATTAATGTTTTTTTAAAGCAAGCTCGACTAGTAATTTTTGGTACTATTTTTTAAAAGGGCTGTTATTTTCTTTTATTTTTGGCTACTGTAACACTATTTGACCTAATAACATTACAATGGAATGGGCGTTTAATAGAAATGATTTTGCTAGTGACATTATAACTAATTAATCGTTATTTGTTTTTTGAATTATCCATTCTAAGTAATTATCTGGATTTATCACTTTAAATCCCGCATTCACATATTCTTTTTTCCACGCTACTGGTATTTTCACATTCCTCTTAGGATTCCATTTAAACTCATAGCCATATAATTCCCCTCCTCTCTCTTCAACCCAATCAATTTCTTGCTGATCATAAGTTCGCCAAAAATAATTATTAACTATCATATTATTATAGGCTTGATATTTCAGTCGTTCACTTATCATATAATTTTCCCAAAGCATTCCAATATCATTTCTCTGTTCTATCGGATTTACATTCGCTATTATCAGGTTTCTCAGTCCATTATCATAAAAATACCATCTACTATTTTTGGTTACTTCCTTTCTCAAATTTCTACTAAATCCTCCTACTTTATGAATTACAAATACTTTAGCCAGTAAATCAAGGTATTTCTCTACTGTATTTTTACTCATCCCTAGTTGTTTGCCTAATTCTTGAAGCGACACTTCGTTACCAATTTGAAAAGCTATTAATCGTAATAAAGCAAATATTTTATCAGCGTTTCTTATTTCTTGAAATGCCAAAATATCCTTTAAAAGGTAGGAATTTATTATTTCTTTTAAATAGGCGGCTCTTTCTTCATTTCCTGATAAGTGTATTAATTCTGGATAGTTTCCATAGACTAACCTCATTCTTAGATTGCTCCTTTTTTCTATTACATTTTCAATTTGATTTAACTCTTGTTCTGATAATGCATATAAATTAAAAGTCTTCTTTCTTCCTGTTAATGGTTCTCCTACATAATTTCCAATATCAAATGCGGATGAGCCTGTTATTAATATTTTCAACCCTGCGATGTGGTCTACCATCAATTTAAGTTTATTTCCAATATCTGGTATTTTTTGTGCTTCATCAATTATCAGTATCCTTGTTTCACCAAGTATGTTTTTATAGTTTTGAACACTCCTTCGTTCTAGCAAATCCAATGTTGTAAAATCCTCTCCGCTCAATAACAAATAAGGTACTGTTAGAGTGTCAATTACTTCATTTATTAGCACTGTTTTGCCAACTCTACGTGGGCCAATTAACACAATCACCTTGTTTGGAACTAAATTTTTAAGTATTTGTTCTTTTATTATTTTTTTTAAAATTTTCATTTGTGTCAGTTTATTGACGCAATTTACATTATTTTCGTCAATAAAAAAATGGAAATGTCATTTTTATAGGTAAAATAGCTTACTTAGTTTACCGCTGCATAACAATAAAATAACCCCCAGAAAGCCCAATGCACTTATACTTACTTTTATATGTGCCGAAAAGGTGTTAACTTAGCCCTATTAAGCACAAAATTATTGGCTAACCTTCTAGTGTTGCTTTACAATAAAACTTTAAAAAACTGGTTACCAATATTTTATGCAAACATTAGCACTCGAAGCTCACAACTACCCCATTAAAACATTAACACATTACAATATGATTTCGAAAAGCCATATTTCTTCCTTTTGCTTGTGTTGCCTATTTCTGTTTTTGGCACTTGCCCCTAGTATTACCCAGCCACTTTTGGCACAAAAAACACAAGTATACGAAACCGATTTTGAACGTTTTAACCTAGCCATGCTTTGGTTTGAAGAAGGTAATTATTTACTAGCTCAAAAACAGTTTGACGAATACTTGCGTGCAGGAGAACATAGCTTTGCCGATGAATCGCGTATTCGAGAGAGTAAAGCTCGTTACTACAAAGCTTTGTGCGCTTTAAAATTAGACAATCCCGATGCCGAATATTTAATTGTTGACTTTTTAGATAAGGAGTCGGAAGAGAACTATTTTACGAATATGTCGTATTATTACCTCGGTAATTTTTATTTTAATAAACGCAAATTTAGAGATGTAATAGCCTGCTATGCCAATGTAAATCCTAATCACCTAACGGTAGATGAGTCGGGGGCTTTTTATTTTCAGTATGCGTATAGCTATTTTACTAGTAAAAAGTTTAAGGAATCGAAAGCCATGTTTAGTAAAATTACGAGCGTTTACAACGAATATTATTTCCCTTCTAATTACTACTATGGCATTATTAACTTTTTTGATGAAGATTACAATGCTGCCCTCACGAGTTTTCAAAGGATAGAAAAAAATAAAGACTACGAAAAATCCATTCCCTACTATATTACGCTTATTTACTACAACCAAAAAGCCTACGATAAGCTGCTGTCTTATGCTGGACCCAAGGCGAAACAAAACGGCATTAAAAATCAAAAAGAACTGAATCAGCTAGTAGGACAAACCTATTTTAACCGCCAACAATTTACCGAAGCCCTACCCTATTTAGAATATTATGTGGAACAAAGTAAAAAGGTACGTAAGGAAGATATTTTTCAGTTGGGCTTTACACAATACCAAATGGGCAGGTACGAAAATGCGATTCAAAATTTTAGTCAGCTTAATACCTTGCAAGATTCTATTGGGCAAAATGCCATGTATCACCTAGCCGATTGCTACTTGGAAACGGATGAAAAAGCCGCTGCCAGAAATGCTTTTGATGCCGCCTCTAAAATGCAACACGATGAGGTAATACAAGAAGTATCGGCCTTTAATTTTGCCAAATTATCTTACGAGTTGGGCTTTTCTAGTGAAGCCATTAATGCTTTTCAACAGTTTATTAACGACTACCCTAACTCTAAACACAACAATGAGGCCCGCAGCTTATTGAGCAATATTTTTGAAACGACTCAAAATTATAGAGATGCCCTAGGGATGCTAGAAAACATGCCCGATAAATCGCCGCAATTGCAGCAAACTTACCAACGGGTGTTGTATTACCGTGCCATCGAAATGTATAACGATCAACGATACAAGGAGGCGGTTACCTTAATGGATAGGGCAATTGCCGCTGCATCGGACCCTAAAATAAATGCCTTGGGCTATTTTTGGAAAGGCGATATTGCTTACAAGGCCAAAAACTACGATGCCGCATTTACCAATATGCAACAGTTTTTAGAAGTATCGGGCAACCGTGCGGCTTCTGCTAAAGCGATTCCTGCCGCTGCTAATTATACGATGGGCTACTGCCAATTTAAACAACGCAATTACCAAGCTGCCAAACAATATTTTGATACGGCGGTTGGCCAATTATCTAGCGACCCATCTGCATCGAGCAACAGTTCTACCGCAGGAAAAATTTATCCCGATGCGATTTTACGTAGTGGTGATTGCAATTTTATGCAAAGAGAATACGCTGCTGCTTCTAAAAGCTACGATAAAATTATACAAGCCAACTCCAGAGGTGCCGATTATGCCTATTACCAAAAAGGAATTTTATCGGGTTTAATGGGCAAGTATCCACAAAAAGTGAGTAACTTGCAAAAACTTATTAGCAATTATCCCAAGTCTTATTATGCCGATGATGCTTTGTACCAATTGGCACTTACGCATGTAGCTTTGGAAGATTACCAAGCGGCGATTAAAACGCATAAGGATTTAATTAACAAGCACAAGGACAGTGAGTATGTACGGAAGAGTTTGGTAAACATGGGCTTGATTTATTTTAACCTGCAAGACTACGACCGTGCACTAGAAAACTATGGTGCAGTACTGAAAAATTTTCCTAAAAGCAGCGAGGCTAAGGAAGCGGTTGATGGGGTGCGAGAGGTTTATTTAGCCAAAGGCGATGCCGATGGATTTTTGGCCTATATGAAGAAGTTTAAAGGCGTTGATGTAACGGTTAATGCTAAAGATTCGTTATCGTACCAAATTGCCGAAAAATACTATACGCAAGGTGATTGCGACAATGCAATTAGAGAGTTTAACAAATACTTAATGAATTTTAAAAATGGCTCTTTTGCCTTGTATGCTCATTATTACCGAGGACAATGTTTGTACAGCAAGGAAGCCTACCTTAAAGCTCGTAAGGATTATGACTATATTGTAGAACAACCTGCTAATTTATTTACCGAACAAGCCCTAGATAAAGGCGGACGTATTGCTTTGTATGTAGATAAAAACTACCCCAAATCGTACGACTATTTTAAACGCCTGTACGAAACGGCTTCTCGTAAGGATTTAATTGCCGAAGCACTTAGAGGTTTGGTGCGTTCCTCTTATCATTTAGATAAGGAAATGGATTTAGACCAGTATGGAAACGAACTGCTGAAAAATGAAAACATGGGTTCGCAGGACATTATGGAAACCTATTATTACACGGGCATTTTAGCGTATCGCAAAGGTCGTTTTGATAAGGCACAAACTAATTTTCAGCAAGTAGCAAACCGTACAACAAACGAAAAGGGGGCACAATCCCGTTATTACTTAGCCGAAATTTATTACAAACAAGGCCGCCTAGAAGATTGTAAAAATATGTGCTTTAGGGTGAAGGATGAAACGGCTTCGCAAATGTTTTGGGTCGTAAAAAGCTATATTCTTTTATCGGATTATTATGTGGCCAAAACCAACTACTTTCAAGCGAAAGCGACCCTTAAAAGTGTAATTGAAAATTATACCCCCGAAGATGATTTGAAAAAGGAAGCTCGGGAAAAATTAGCCGCAGTTACCAAATTGGAAGCAGCGCAAACAAAACTCAAAAAAGATCCGCAACCGGATGATTATTTGGAAATGGAAGAAGAGTAAGGAGGGGGGATTTTTTATATGCTGGCGATTTTTTTATTTAAAATTGAAAAATTTTGATATGCTGGCGATGATTTTTTTGCTGGCGATTTGGGGGTTTTAGGGTAGAGAAAATTCATGAATTTTCTCTACGGAAGCATAACTAAATTTTATTATTTTTT
>JAHDBT010000026.1:18926-29863 GCA_020630215.1 Bacteroidota bacterium | reverse complement strand
TTATAAGTTATTTTTACACGTTCCTTAGAAACAAAAAAGGGTTGAGCAAAAATTGCTCAACCCTTTTTTTTATTTCTAGTATATTCCAGAAAAATAGTTTGTATTTAGGCTCAACTACTTACCAAAATCTCCACCAAGAACGTTTAACCGTTTTAGCTTTGCTAATGGCACTAATTTTAATTGGTGTACCTAACATACGTACATTAGGTGGTATTTTACCAACTTTGCCACTAAACACAACTTGTACGCCTTCTACTTGATAATCTTTAGCTAAAGCACGTTCTGGTAAGTAATGTGTGTTGCCAGATGAAATAACCCATTTGTTGGCTTTTTTCATCATTTTGCCTTTAACATCTTTTACCGTTTTGTTGTAGTTAATATTAGGCTTAGTAGGCGTATTAGGCTTAGTAGAGGTTGTACCTGCTGGTTTTCCGCCTCTATCAGGTGTAACTTTAGTAATTTCGATAGGCATACCTATTGGACGACCTTTAGGAGTTTTACCCATTTTGGCACTAAATAGTACTTTCATTCCATCTTGACGGTAGCGTTTTGGTAACGACTCTCCTGGTAAATAGTGTGTATTACCTACTGCAATTACAAAAGTGTTTGCTTTGGCAGTTACCACTCCTTTAACATCTCGCAAGCTCTTTTTGTTTGGCTTTGCATCTACTCCTACAGGCCTATCTGGTTTAACATTTTTGCCTTGTTTTTTAATAGCAGTCACTACAAAAGGAGTGCTTGCCATACGTACATTAGGTGGCGATTCTAAAACGTTGCCACTTACTATTACTTTTAGCCCTTCTACTTTGTAGAGGTCTTTCATAGTTGCTCCCGAATAACGTTGATTAGGTTTGTCATCAGGAACAAGCATGTACATTGTTCCTACTTTAGTAACTGTAGCTTTTACATCTTCTATAGTCCCTATTACTTTTTTTTCTTGGGCGTAAGCAATATTCGCTAGTCCTAAACCCAATACAAACAATAGCATGATTGATTTAATGTTCATAAGTCTTGTTTTAAATTTGAAATTTTAATTATGGCTCTTAATACCAAAATTAGAAATTTTTGTTGAACAAAATCTGTTTATCAATAAATTAATTGACTGATTTGTTATTTTTTATCCAAAAACACACTAGAATACAAGCTAGTGCGTTTAAAACATAAGACCTGTAAAACCAATAATAGTTACATTGAGTTTAAAATCTTTCTAACAAGTTTGCTTGCATAAAGTTATTTTTAATGATAAATTCTCTTTATACACATACACCTATCCTATTATATTCAATCGCTACTCACCGCTTCAAATTCATGTGCAAGCTTCATTGCTTTTAGCTACCGCTTCAAAATGCATTCTATACCATTCCTAGGCGTTTACGTAAAAAATTATTTCAACAAATTTCAAATAAAATAAAATTGCATATTTTTTACTCACACGAGTATTGATACTAAAAAAATACATGTTATACATTAAGGCTATTTAATGTTTGTTAATTCTAAAGATAAGGGCGATTAATTAAGGCACGTAACAATAAGATTATTCAAGATAATGATTATATTCGTCAAAGGAATGTCATTGTTGGCCTTAAATTGGTGATGTCTTTACGAAAGCACATGAAATTTTTTTTTGACTCTTAACCCCTCGTAAAACCCAGTGATTTATGTTGCGTCACCTCTTTGTAGTGGCTCTATCACTACTATTAACAATTACTCTAAGTTCTTCTTATTGTCCTAGTGACATTAAGATTGTGTTAATCGGTATTGTTTTAGATACCGAGCAAGCCGTTATAGATAATGCGACGGTAGAACTATTAGATCTTGTGACACAAGAGAAGCAGATTTCTCAAGCTTCTTCCGACGGGCAGTTTACTTTTAATTTGTATCCTGATAGGACTTATGAACTAACAGGGAAGGATGGAAATGGCGATATTGTTCATACAAAGCAAATTTCCACCATCAATAAGTACGATCCTGAAATACTCTTTGCTATTTTATCGCAAAGTGCTTATTAATACAAATTATAGTTGTACTGTTTTTCACAATTTATTTACTCGATAAAGGTTTCGGCCTTTATTCTGATTTGTGTTAACTGGCTTTCTACTATATTTTAGGATTTTTTTACGTTTACTAAAAAACATGTTTTGGGCAACTAGACATTTCTTCCCTAAACCTTTGTGCTTTAAGGCAGCATAATAAACTTGATGAGCAGTAAGGGCTTCGGCTTTTTACCCCATCGGGTTTCTTTTTTTTAGTACGCTTAATATTTTCCTGAATGACTTAAAGTCCTTTATTTCTAATTTATTTAGAAGTAAATGGTGGTTTTATTTAGCAAGGTGTTAAACTTCTTATTTTCTTTAAAATATTTAGTTTAACGCCTTTTTTATGATTGTGTGTGTGTAGTTTGCTAAGTGAAAGTGGAAAACAATCAATTATTTTTGTACTGTTCCTAAATAATGTACGCCTTTCCAAATAATATAAAGGTCGCTATTTGCGGTATAGTCTTTAGCGTAAAGGAGATTAAGGCGGTAAATAGTTTGCTCGTCGTAGTGCTGTTTTTTAAGGGTGTTTAGTGGAGATAATACGCCTTGTTTAATAGGAGGTAATTGTTGCTGTTTTATATTTTTTCGGGGAGCTACTTGTTCTTTTGCTCTACTATTACTACTTGTTGCATAGCCTACCCACGATTTTTTTCCTAGCAATACCCATATACAATTCATTAAATAGTTGGCTTTGTGTTTTACTACCCAAATTAGCAATACAGACGCTGCTAATAACACTAAACTCATTATTACATCTAGCACTCGTTTATTGCGATGATTTCGAGTTTCGTTTAAATTTAACTTAATGTCAATAGTGTATAAATCGCCAGCTGTGTTTTTAGAGTTGCTGCCAATAATGCTGAGGCTTTCTTGTGGCACAATTTTATAATCAATACTTTGTCCTATATCAATCATAAACTGAATAATTTGCTGCGAGCTAATGTCGCTACCACAAAAAATCACTTCTTCTATTTGGTATATTTCTACAATTTCCTTGAGCTGCCGCACACTCCCCAAAAACGCTTGCGGATGCACTTTGGCTTGTTTATCTACTATTCCTTGTAGTTTATCTGTTTGCAAGTTATTAGCCTTGCTAGGAGCTACATAACCAATTAAATCTATTACCACTCCTGCCTGATGCAGTAACAACTGTACTCGTTCGCTTTCTAGTAAACTTCCTACAATTACCACCCGTTTAGTAGCTACTGCATCAAAATTAAGCGATTTATACTTCATAAAATGGCGCACTAAACGCCAAGCACTTAAAGCAAATATTGCCCATACCATGCCTACAATTATCATCCCTCTAGAAAAACGCAGGGTTTCTGGTAAAAAGCCGTAAACAGCCGAAATTAATAACGTACCTACCAACAAACCTCGCACCACCCTGCTTATTTTAGTAGGCTTATCATAACTGCCACTTAAAAACATACTTAGTAACCAAATAGCAATATACAGAGGTACATTTATCAACATATATTCCGCAGCGTAAGTTGTGCCTTCGGCAGCTTTAACATTGTTTTGCCAAAAATCTTTAATAAAAAACAGCCCTCCATATATCAATGCGGCATCCAACAAAGGAGCCATAATTTGCTTGGTAATGCCACTTATTAAAGATAGGAATGCACGGAGGTAAATGGCAATGTGGATACAAAAAGTATAAAACTGTGCTTTCTCGGCCGAAAAATGTTTTCGAGCAAAAATAATCATGGCCTGATAAAATACCTTTACATAATTTAAACTGCCCTTTTTGGTACTTTCGCCCTTGTAATGTATGATACGTGTGTGGGGGTAATAATAATTTTTATAACCAGCCTTAATAATTCGGTACGAAAGGTCAATGTCCTCTCCGTACATAAAAAAAGTTTCATCTAAATAACCCACCTCCTCGTCCAACATTTGTTTTCGCATCAGCATAAAAGCCCCTGCTAATACATCAATTTCATGTACTTGCTCATTGTCTAAATGTCCGAGGTAATAATAATTAAAGGTTTTAGATTTGGGGAACAAAGCGCCAAAGCCAAATATTTTATAAAACGCTACCATTGGCGTAGGTAAGCCTCTTTTCGATTCGGGTAAAAAAGTACCTTTCCCATCATACATCTTTACGCCTAATGCGCCTGCGTCGGGATGCGCTTCCATAAATGCCACACTTTGTTCAAAAGTATCCTCCTCCACAACCGTATCTGGATTTAACAGCAACACATACTTCCCTTTGGCTATTTTAATGCCTTGGTTATTGGCTACCGAAAAACCCGTATTTTCCTTATTGGCAATTAGTATTACTTCTGGAAATTTATCGGCTACCATTTGCACCGAACCATCTACCGAATTATTGTCTACCACAATCACCTCTACCACCATATTTTCGGAAGCCTTGCGTACCGATAAAAGTACTTGCTCCAAAAAATATTTTACATTGTAATTAACGATAATGACCGATAGTTGCACCATTGCTTGCAAGATAAAAAAAGACGAGGTTACCTTTATGCTTTTTAATTGATTTATTTGATAGCTACTGCGTAATATCAACAAAACAAAAACAACTGTTTCCTCACTAAGATGCGTAAATCTCCCTAAACGTTGCCTAAAACGGCTGCGATTTTTCTGTTGTTGTAAGCCAAATACATGCATACTAAAGCGGCAATATACCTACGAACATTACATTTGCAAAAAAAACACCTAACCAGCAATTCAAATAACTGAAAATCAAATAATTAACAAATAACAAAAAAATATGACATCTAACCGTCAAATCCTTATTTTTCTGGGCATCTGTCGGCAAATTTAACTCAATAATAACAAACCTTTAAATCATTAAAACAATGTTATCCGTAACTTTGCAAAGTCATTCCCCAACAAAGTAAGTATCACAATAAAATGCCAGACGATTTAAAAATTAAAACTTCGTAAACATGAAATTAAAAAACCTATTTTCTTTTTGTTTGATGCTCAGTTTATTTAGCCTACTGATGCAAGAAACAAAAGCCCAACCTTATTACAATCCCGACATTGCCAATATTATGAGCAGCAATGGATGTACGACTTGTCATGGCGGATGGGCAACCAATTATGCGGGCTTATTAGCTTCAGGTACTTGCGGACCACGTATTGTACCTAACGATGTAGCTGGTAGCGCATTGTTCGACAAAATTAATGATGATGGCTCGGTAGCTTGTGGCAGCGCAATGCCACAAGGTTCTAGTGGATTAGGCGCTGCCGATATTGCTACTATTGAAGCTTGGATTTTAGACGGTGCTAAGGAAATGGCTCCTGCATGCGCAGGACTTGTTTTTGCCGCCTATGCCGAAGGAGGTAGTAATAACAAATGCGTAGAAATTTACAATGGTACAGGTGCAATGGTTGATTTATCGACCTACACCTTTGACGTGTACAGCAATGGCAGCCCAACCGTAACAGGTAGTGTTACTTTAATGGGTATGTTAGCCGATGGAGAATACTATGTGCTTTGCAATACAAGTGCTGCGTTGGCTGGTTTAACCCCCGACCAAACAAGTGGTAGTGTTAACTTTAATGGCGATGATGCAATTGCCTTAAACGATGGCATTCAAAATACAGATGTAATTGGAACGATTGGCGTACAAAGCACTTGGGCTGGCGCAGTTTGTCCAGGTACACAAAACCAAAGCTTAGTAAAGAAAAATACAGGCGGCGATTGTGGCGGCTTTGCTAGTTTTGATGGCACAACCGATTTTGCTGCCGAAATAGATAATTTATTCGATTGCTATTTACAAGACGATGTTGCAGCATTTTACACCTTTACACCTGTTTGCGAAATCAACATAGACCCTGTTTTACCTCCGCTTTGCTTAGGAAGCGATGCCGTTTTTGACGTATCATTTACAACCGCTAACAGCAGCGGTAGTTTTACTGTTTACGATAACCTAAACAATACTGCATTAGCAACAGGTACTGCCTCTCCTATTAGTGTAACTGTTGCAGGCGCAACAGGTGGCACGATTGATATTAGAATAGAAGACGATAACGATGCTTTATGTGTAAGCAGCGTAGAAACGGTTTTATTACCTAACTGTTCTCCTACTTGCGACATTTCTAATGCTGCTAACGACATTCCAGTATGTAGTGGTACAGATGCAACTTTTAATGTAAGCTTTACCGATGCCAACACAAGCGGCTCGTTTAACGTAGTAGATGCTTTAACAAGTATGGTATTAGCTACAGGCACTAGCTCACCAATTGCCGTAACTATCACTGGCGCAACGGGCACTATGGTTGATGTTTTTGTAGAAGACGCAGGTGATAACACTTGTTTCAGCTCTACCATCACAGTAGCCCTCCCCGATTGCTCTATTGCTCCTAGTTGCCCAGGCTTAGTATTTGCCGCTTACACCGAAGGAAACAGCAATAACAAATGTGTAGAGATTTACAATGGTACAGGCGCAATGGTTGATTTATCTACTTACACGCTTGATTATTATAGTAATGGAAGCCTAACAATTTCTGGAAGTATTGCCCTTACAGGGATGTTAGCTGATGGCGAGTACTACGTAGTATGTAATACTGGCACCGACCTAACTGGCGCACTAGCTGGTATTACTGCCGACTTATTTGGTAGCCTCTTCATTAATGGTAATGACGCTCTTGCTTTAAACGATGGCACCCAAAATACGGATGTTATTGGTACGATAGGTGTAGACAGCACTTGGCCAGGATTGGTTTGTGGTGGCATACAAAACTTAGCACTCGTAAAGAAAAATACAGGCGGACTTTGTGGCGGCTTCGATAGCTTTGATGGCACAACTGATTTTTCTGCCGAAATTGATAATTTATACGATTGCTACCCTACCGATGATGTAACCAATTTTTATACTTACGATGCGACTGCTTGTGCGATTAGCAATGTAGCTGCAACTGCACCAACTTGTGTAGATAACCTAACTGCTACTTTCGATGTAAGCTTCGACGTATTAAACGGCAGCGGCAATTACACTGTAACCGATGCAAACGGCATGGTACTAGGAACAGGCACTGCTTCTCCTATTACAGTTAACCTTGCAAGCGTTGTTGGCGGAAGTACTGTTGATGTAACCGTAAGCGATGATGCTGATACGAATTGTGCTGATACCGCTACGGGTATTGCAATTCCTGATTGTAGTGTTTCTTTATTAACTTGTTATACCGATGATTGTGGCTGGAGTGTAGAAGCAGTAACGGTTAACTCACAAGGCGATACTTGGACTTGTACGGGCAACACCTATACTGCAAATGCTTTTTGCGGAGGCGGATGTGCCGAAGCAACCGAATTATGGTTGATTTCTCCAGGAATGAATTTAACTGCAACAGCAGCTCGTAACTTAACCTTTACCACAGCAGAAAGCTTTGGCTTTACCGATTTAGTCCTAGTATACTCTACTGATTATACTGGCAGCGGCGATCCTAACGCAGCTACTTGGACGGTATTACAAACAATGACCGATCCTGCTAGTGAATCTATCGACATTTCAACAATTGCGGGCAACCCTGTTTACTTTGCGTTCCAATATGTTGATGATGGCGCAGATGGTTACAGCGGCTGGGATGTATCTGACCTTGCCATTGAATCTGATGATTGTGCGAATGTTGGTTTATTATGTGGTATTACTGGAATTGGCCAAGCAACTACTGCTTGCGACGGTGCCGCTACTGCTGGTGCAGATGCAGTTACGGTAAGTGTTCCTTACTCTGGTTCGGATGCTAATGTAACCGTAGTAAACAATGGTGCAGGTGCAATAGGTGGCGATGATCCTGCGGCGGTAGCAAATGGTGTGATTACTATTAGCTTAAACGAAGGTGACACTTGGGACATCGAAATTTCTTCTACCGAGTGTACAGGTTTTACTTCTACAGGAACCGTAAGTAGCACTTTATGTTTACCAACCCTTACCAACTGTTTTACCGACAACTGCGACTTTACTGCTGAAGCCGTTACCCAAAATACCGATGGTGCTAATTGGACTTGTGCAGGAGGCGTTTATGGTGTATCTGGTTTTTGTGGTGGCACTTGTACCGAAGCCAGCGACTTATGGCTTATCTCTCCTATTTTAGATTTAACGGCTGGTAGTTCTCGCTACTTACAATTTAACGCTACCGAACAATTCGACGGCTCTGATTTAGTCGTGTACTGGTCGAGCGATTATACTGGTAGCGGCGACCCAAGTGCAGCTACTTGGACAATATTAGAAACACTTACAGCTAGTGCAAATGCATCGGTTGACATTTCTGCTTTAGCTGGCAATCCTATTTATGTAGCTATTCAATATACTTCTGGTGGCGGTTCGGGTACAACTAGTACTTGGACAGTAGAAAACATTACGATTGATTCGGAAGATTGTTCTTTAACCAACGTTATCCTTCCAGCTTGTAGCATTACAAACGCAGCAGCAGGAACTACAGGATGTAGCGGTGCAGATGCTGTTTTTGCCCTAAGCTTTGATGTAAGCAATGGCAGCGGCAGTTATCAAGTAACCGACGGCAACGGCATGATACTAGGAACAGGTGCGGCATCTCCTATTATGGTAACCGTAGCTGCTAGTACTGGTGGTACGGTTGATGTAACGGTTAGCGATGTAAACGACGGTGGATGTGTAAGCGAAACCGTGACCGTTACTTTAACAGATTGCTCTGGCGACCCTTGCGACAACTTTGAAGCACCAACTGTGGATGGTGCGACTACTTGCGAAGGTGGTTCTACTGCTATTATTCCTAGCGGCGGTGGCAATGGCTTAGGCGTTCCTGTAGCATCCGATTTATTTATTTCGGAATACTCAGAACCTAGTAGCGGCAACTGTAAATACATCGAAATTTATAATGGTACTGGCGCAACGGTTGATTTAAGCACCTACGAAGTTTGGGGCGTAAACAATGGTGGTATTTGGCCAGAATCTATGATTGCCTTATCGGGCATGTTAGCCAATGGCGATACGTATGTAGTGTATAACGATGGTTGTGATAATGCAGCAGTGATGGCAGCAGGCGATTTAGCGGCAACCAACTCTGCTCCTATGAATTTTAATGGCGATGATGCCCTAGCGGTTGTTAACAATGGCGTAATTGTAGATGTAATTGGTGACACAACTGACCCTGGTAATGGATGGACAGTTGCTGGTGTTGCTGATGGTACTCAAAATGTAATTATGATTCGTAAATCAGATGTAAATGGTCCTAATACCGATTGGGCTGCTTCTGCTGGAACGGATGCTACAGATAGCGAGTGGATTTTAAGTACTGCCAACGACTTTAGTGATGTAGGTGCTTTTGCTTTCACAGGCGGTATTACCACGCTATACAATTTTTACGATGCCGACCCAACAAATGGCGGCGTATTACTAGCTGGTCCTACTACCACTTACGACCCAGGTGCCGAAGCTACAGTATGGGTTAGTGCAACGAGCTTTGATGGCAGTTGTGAATCAGCAGCCGTTGAAGTATCAGTAGTTATTTATCCTTTAATAACAGGTGTTATTACCGTAGGCGATTGCGATAACCCTGCAACCGTTTCTCAAGACAACACTGATTTTACGGCTACTTATACCGTAAGTTATACAACAGGTACGGGTCCTACAAGTGGCACGGGCTTTAGCTTTGCTACACCATTAGCCAGCGAAGGGGTTGTTACTTTTACGGTAATGAATCCTAATGCGCCTGATGGTTGTAATATGGATACTTACCAAGCTAATTTCTCTTGTGCTGATCAACCTTGTGTATTAGATGCAACCGCAACACCATCAGCATGTACAGGCACTACTTACGACTTAGAAATAGCAGTTACGCCTAGTGGTAATGCTTATACACAATTCCTAGCAGTAATTGATGGCATAGAATATGGTCCTTACGATTATACCGCTTCTCCTGTTACTATTGCTGGCTTAAATGGCGATGGAACTGCTGGTGTAAGTGTAGATGTAATTGATTACCAAGGATGGGTAATTAATGAAATTTTATACGACCCTAGCACGGCTATTGGCGATGCAAATGGCGATGGTAACTATGTAAGTACAGAGGAAGAGTTTATAGAAATATTAAACTTAACAGGTGCCGACCAAGATATTTCTGGTTGGGTATTAGCAGATGGAACTGCCGACCGTCATGTATTTCCTGACGGAACACTTGTAGCCAACGGATGTGCTGTTGTAGTATTTGGAGGCGGCGTTCCTGCTATTGGCGGCAACGGTGTAGTACAAGTAGCTAGTACAGGTGGTTTAGCATTAGGAAACAGCGAAACCATTACTTTATCTGATGCGAGTGCTGTAGTAATTACTAGCGCAACCTACGCAGGCGATCCTTCCGATAATCAATCAATTACTCTTGACCCTGATGGTGTTGGTGCTTACACTTTGCACTCCACTATTGGTGGTGCAAATGGCGCATTTTTCTCGCCTGGCACTCAGTTAGATGGAAGTGATTTTGCTGGTTGTAATGAAGTATTGGCTCCTTGTATGGCCACTACTACTTACAATGCTCCAACATGTACTGTTGATTGTACAACCTTTGTAGGCGGTACACTTAGCACTACCGATGTAACAACCATTTGTACGGGCGATGCGGTAGCTGACCCAATTGATGTTGAAACTACTGGCACGGGCGATAATTATATGTACCTTATTACGGATGATAGTGGAAACATTTTAGATGGTCCTGTTGCGGGTCCTACTTTTGATTTAGAAGGTGCTCCAGTTGGCACTTGCTATATTTATGGTATGGCTTACAACGGCAACCTAATCAATACAGCTATGGGCAGCCCAATTACAGGCGTTACTTCTGATGCAGATTGTTTCAGCTTATCAGATAACTTTATTGAAGTAGTTCGTAATGATGATTGTATTGTGGATTGTACAACCTTTGTAGGCGGTACACTTAGCACTACCGATGTAACAACCATTT
>JAHDBT010000026.1:0-18826 GCA_020630215.1 Bacteroidota bacterium | reverse complement strand
GCTATATTTATGGTATGGCTTACAACGGCAACCTAATCAATACAGCTATGGGCAGTCCTATTACAGGTGTTGCTTCTGACGCAGATTGTTTCAGCTTATCGGATAATTTTATTGAAGTAGTTCGTAATGATGATTGTATTTGTACCAACCCAACATTATCGGCTAATGTAGCTTGTCAAACTGGCGATACGGATAACTTCTATATTGACGTTACGGTTACAGTAGGAAATGGCACTAGTTACACTTTGAGTAATACAGGAGGGGCAGCTAACGAAACCTTCACTACAGATGGCACGACACAATTAGGACCTTTTGCTAATGGAACACCCGTTGATTTAACTTTAAGCGATGATGCTGATGCTACTTGCTCGGCAAGCGTAACTAATTTAACAGGAAATTGTACAGATGACTGTTTACTAACGGCTGTTGCAACTTCTAACCAAGGTTCTAATGGAGGTATTGGTACGTATTACTACAACAGTATAAACATTTCTATCTTATCTGGTACTGCGCCATTTTCTTATACTTGGGCAACTACAGGTTACGTTCGTCACTCTGTATTTTACGCTCCTGAACCAGGAGTATTAACCGACATTGCAGTTATTTACTCTGACAATGCGACTTGGACGGTAACCATTACCGATGCAGATGGTTGTGAAACCGTTGTTAACTATATTGAACCAGGCTTACCATTAAACATCGACTCTTATACTGCAACAGGCGATTTGGGTAGTGGAACAGGAAGCATTGATTTGAATTTAGTTGGCGGTAGTGGCGATTACGATTTTACTTGGGCTGGTCCTGATGGTTATACCAATAATGTCCAAAATATCAGTGATTTATCAACAG
The DNA here is from genome assembly GCA_020630215.1 of Bacteroidota bacterium. GTDB lineage: Bacteria > Bacteroidota > Bacteroidia > Chitinophagales > UBA2359 > JAHDBT01. Next base: position 17,977 of record JAHDBT010000026.1, on the reverse strand, counting down.
GTTGGTATACGGTAACGGTTAGCGATAACGTTACTGGAGAAACAACCATTGGTTGGTATTGGGTAGAACCTGCACGTAGAGGTAGAGGCAAAACGGATGATTTAAACTCGGTGGTTTTATTAGCACAACCGAATCCGTTTAGCCAACAAACCAATATTAGCTTTACAACCCAATATGGCGGGCAAACACAAGTAGCTCTTTACGATTTAAGTGGTAAAAAAGTAGTTGACTTATACAACAGCATCAGTGATGCACAAAAAGCAACTAATGTTCAACTAAATGCCGATAACTTGGTAAATGGTTTGTATATTGTGCGATTAATTACCGAAAATGGTGAAAACCAGCATACTAAAATTACCCTTACTAAGTAATGCTTTGTAATTATTATTTAATATTTTTTACATTTACTGACAAATAAGTGTTTTTTTAACACTAGATAGCTTTTTTTTTAGAAAAAAATGCTTAATATTGCGTATTCAAGTTTAGATGTAGCTACATATAAAATAATAATAATTAAACAATGATTCAACCTTACTGAATCCAATTAAGCCTCACTTTGCTGTATAGCATTGTGGGGTTTTTTTATTGGATGTTGGTGTGTGTGTGTGTGTGTGTTTTAGTAGATATGATAGGGACATTGGGTATAGGAACGACGATTTCGTTTTACTTTACAGTGTTAGCTAGAAAGCAAAAAACGGCAATAAGAACTATTATCTTATTGCCGTTTTTTTATTAAACTTGTTTTACTATCACTATCGTAGCATTAAATAATCATTCCTGCTGCTACGGTTTCATTAGTCCCTTCATCCACTAAAATTACACTACCTGTAATGCGATTACGGCGGTAGGTATCATAAAAAAGTGGTTTAGTAGTACGAATAGAAATCCGTGCGATATCGTTCATACCAATATCGTTGGCTTCTTCCATTCGGTGAAGCGTATTGATATTTACTTTGTAACGCACTTCCTTAATAATACAACGAGCATTTTGTGTAGTATGCAAAATAACATATTTCCCTCTAGGCACTAGCGTTTTACGGCTCAACCAACAAACCATTAAATCAAGGTCTTGCCCAACTTTAGGCATGTTGTTGGTACGCACTAACATGTCGCCGCGGCTAATGTCAATCTCATCATCAATGCGTATTGTTACCGACATTGGGCTGTAGGCTTCTTTAACTGGACCATTAAAAGTATCAATGGCAGTAATAGTTGAGGTAAAGCCCGATGGCAATACGGTTACTTCATCCCCTGGTTTAAAAATACCTCCTGCAATACGACCTGCATATCCTCTATAATCGTGAAACTCATCCGTTTGAGGACGAATAACCGATTGTACTGGGAAACGGCAATCCACATGATTATGGTCACTTGCAATATGTACATTTTCTAGTAAGTACATTAAGGTAGGACCTTCGTACCAAGGCATTTTGGTAGAGCGTGTAACCACATTATCTCCTTTTAAGGCACTCATCGGCACAAACTCTACATCTGTAGTATCTAATTTAGAAGAAAAATCTTCAAATTCGTCTTTAATTTTTTCAAAAACATCCTGTGCATAATCTACCAAGTCCATTTTGTTAATACACACTACAATATGGGGAATTCGTAGTAACGACGCAATAAACAAATGACGGCGGCTTTGTTCCAACATTCCCTTACGAGCATCTACCAATACAAGGGCAAGGTTAGAGGTAGAAGCCCCTGTTACCATATTACGGGTGTATTGTACATGCCCAGGCGTATCAGCAATAATAAATTTACGTTTAGGCGTAGCAAAATATCGGTAAGCTACATCAATGGTAATGCCTTGTTCTCTTTCGGCGCGTAAACCGTCGGTTAATAAGGCTAGGTTTACATCCTCTTCTCCTCTTTTTTCACTGCTTTCTTTAATAGCTTCGTATTGGTCCTCAAAAATAGATTTGCTATCATATAGCATTCGTCCGATGAGGGTACTTTTCCCATCATCTACACTTCCCGCTGTAGAGAAGCGCAACAAATCCATATCTAAATATCCCTTACTCATGATTTATATTTTATTAGCTTTTTTAAAATGATAATTGATGAATGATTTAGTGATTAAAAAGCTTTATTACTAAGTGCGAACCATTAAACAATTTAACCGTTCAACAATCTAGCAATTCAACCATTTAAACTCTCTAGAAGTACCCTTCTTTTTTACGGTCTTCCATTGATGTTTCGGAGCGTTTATCGTCGGCACGTCCTCCACGTTCTGTTTTACGTGCTGCGGCTACTTCCTCAATAATTTTTTCGAGGTTATCCGCATCCGATTCAACGGCACCAGTACTTGTCATATCACCAATAGTACGGAAACGCACCAACATTTCTTTCGACACTTCCCCTTCTTTGTCTGGTAGCACATCCGACTTATATAGGAAAATGCCATTTCTATCTACCATTTCTCTTTTATGAGCAAAATATAAATTAGGAATATCTACCTTTTCTAGTAGTATATATTGCCAGATATCCATTTCTGTCCAATTACTTAAAGGGAATACTCTAAAATGTTCTCCAAAATTTTTGCGACCATTAAACAAGTTCCACAATTCGGGGCGTTGGTTTTTGGGGTCCCATTGGCCAAATTCATCTCTATGCGAGAAAAAACGTTCTTTAGCTCTTGCTTTTTCTTCATCTCTACGTGCACCTCCTAGTGCTGCATCAAACTGGTTTTCTTCTAAAGCCTCTAGTAAGGTTGTTGTTTGTAAACGAATGCGGCTTGCATTTACACCACTTTCTTCTACGGCACTTCCTTTGTTAATAGAATCTTGTACATAGGCAACAATTAATTTCAAGCCTAGGTCATCCATCAGCTTATCTCTAAAAGCAATTGTTTCTGGAAAATTGTGTCCCGTATCAACATGTAATAAAGGGAAAGGTACTTTACCGGGGTAAAAAGCTTTGCGTGCTAGGTGCAGCATTGTTATCGAATCTTTACCACCCGAAAACATCAGTACAGGTCGCTCAAATTGAGCTGCCACTTCACGTATAATATAAATGCCTTCGGCTTCTAACTCACGCAAATGGCTTAAATTGTATGAAATCATAAACGCTATATAGTTTTGTAGTTAACTGTTATCCGTAATAAAAATAAATGGTTGAGGGTTGATTGATGTACCATCAAAAATTTATTGGTAGTAGTTAGTAGTGCTAATAAGTAATAATAGGTAGTGTAAAGTTCAATACATCGGCTACACTATCTTCAATAGTTTGGTTAGCCGTTTTAATTTCTAAAGCTGGTGGGTTAGGAGCTTCAAAAGGAGCATCAATACCTGTAAACTGTTTTATTTGTCCAGCTCTTGCTTTTTTATAAAGCCCTTTTACATCTCTTTGCTCACATATTTCGAGGGGAGTGTTAATAAATACTTCTAAAAAATGTTTTTCGCCTATTATGTTACGTGCTTGTTGGCGAATAGCTATTGTAGGACTAACAAAGCTGCAAATAGTAACGAGGCCGCTTTGCAAAAATAATTTGGCGACTTCTGCAATGCGTCTAATATTTTCGGTGCGGTCTTCATCAGAAAAGCCTAAATTGTTATTTATCCCTGAACGAATATTATCGCCATCTAAAACTTGGGTTAAAAAGCCTTTTTCGTGTAAAGCTTTTTCTACGCCTTTAGCAATTGTACTTTTACCCGAACCAGATAAGCCCGTCATCCATAAAACAACTGCTTTTTGGTTCAGTAATTGTTCCTTGTCTGATTGCTGTAATAACTGGTCAAAGATAGGATGTATATTTTCGGGAAGATGTTGTTTTTCCATAATTGGGTGCAAAGATACATGCAATTTAGAGATATGCCAATCTAGCTAAAAAGAATTTATGTAAATGACCAATAAATACTAATAATCGTTCATTTTAATGCCTATTGAAGGTAAAAACAGCCCTGTTCATCTAATCTATCTACTTTTTTTAGTAGCGGTAGGCAGTACGGATATGGTATATAAACAATGCTGATTCGCTTTACCACTTAAAAATGCAAGCACTTTTATTATTGAGTAAACTTGCTCAAAAACCAAAAATGAGCAGCAAGTGCTTTAGTATAAGTGAGTGAGAAAAAATAAACTCCACCACTTTGATGATTCTTTTTTCCAATGCGGCGTTGCAAATGCAGAATAGTAACTTTATTTGAATAAACACCAACAAACATTTCTTTCTTACATTATTAATTTCAATCAAGCAAATACTTGATTTAGCAAGATCATATAAATGGTGTTTTTTTGCAATATTTATACCAAAATAAGCAAGGTTTAAAAAATAGACAAACAAAAAGTGACTTTTCCCCGTATCAATAAACGAGCTCGCCTTTACAAAAAAACATCATTTCAAACAACGCTATTTTATTACTTTTATAGTCACCATTTAGCTTCCCTTGCTAAAACATTAAAGCACCTTCTCTGCTTATCCAAGCAATCTACAATAGCGCCTTCTCCTAAACATCCTAGCAAGCAACGTTTCTCAATCCCTATTTATTTAACGAGCCATTGCGTGTTCCGTAAACCAGTACATTATGAAAAAGATTAAGTTTAGTTTGCTCTTACTACCCCTATTTATTAGCACTTATCTTTCTGCACAAATCAATACTTATTCTGGCCAAATCCTACAAGCAGCCAGCACCGATTGTCCGGAAGGAATAGAAACTCCTCCTACTAGTAGCCTAGAATTTGAATTAGAAGTAGTTGGTCTTGTAAACCAACTTAGAGCTGACTACGAATTGCCGCCTCTAAAAATGAGTCCACAGTTAACCGCTGCTGCTCGCTATCATGCTAATAACATGTGCGAAAACCATTATTTTAGCCACATATCTTTAAATGAAAATGGAGAAGAAACCTGTAGTCCATTTGATAGAATTGGCGCATTTTATCCTTGGATGGCCGCAGCCGAAAACATTGCAGCAGGACAACCAACCCCCGAATCGGTATTTAATGCTTGGGTAGACAGCCCTGGACACTTTGCCAATTTAATAAGTGAGCAAATTTTTGAAATTGGTATGGGATATTGCAGTTGTCCAGAAGATACGTATAGCAATCGTTGGGTTCAAAACTTTGGTCGTCGTCATGGTAATTATCCTATTATTATTAATAACGATGCCGAAACAACCGCTTCCGAAGATGTAGATTTATATATTTATGGAGAAGATACTTTTTCGGAAATGCGCTTAAAAAATGAAGGCGGCGAATGGACAGATTGGACTTCGTTTGCATGTGAAACCAATTTCACCTTAGAAAGCTCTTCGGATGTAGCTCGCATTCATGCCGAAATGCGTAATGCAAGCGGAAGTACAACGGCTACTAGCTCTGATGATATTATTTTTGAAGGAGGTGCTGCCACACCTGGTATTTTAGTAAAGGTAAAAGTGCTTTTACAAGCACCCTACTCCCCTGCCACAAGCAGCATGTCAACCGCATTAAAAGAAAACGATATTTTACCCTCCAACCAACCTTTTAACCGAGCACCTTGGTTTTACGAAGGCAACGAATCGGTAGGAAACACCAGCAATTTTCCCGATAATGTGGTTGATTGGGTGCTTATAGAAGTACGAAACGACCAAGGACAAAATGGATTAATTGAACAAAAAGCAGGACTATTATTAGAAGATGGCACAGTTATTGAATCTATAGGATCGAACTCAGGTGTTACCTTCTTTTCTATTACTGCTACTAACAATTATTATGTATCAGTAAAAACTAGAAATCACTTAGCAGTTATTAGCAATGATGCAATTGAATTGCCAAATGAGAGTCCAGTCGATTTTTCTTCGCCAACAACTGTTCAGGGAGGCTTAGACCAATTGATAACAATGAGCGATGGTGCTTACACAATTGTTGCTGGCGATTTTGATAGCAACGGCACTATTACCGTAGCAGATTTTAACATCTTTTCTGATGAAGCGGCTAGTATTGGCTTGTATTTAGATAGCGATTGTAATCTGGATAAAGCGGTAACCGTAATTGATTTTAACAGCTACCAAAACAATATCAGCCGAATTGGTTCGCCTGCTATTAGATACTAAAAATAAGTTGACACTTTTATAGCCCTTAAAACCCTACAAACCGCAATTAAATACAAAATAGTTTGGAAGAAAATGGGTTTACACCAATGCGCCAAAACGTTATGTTTTGGCCGCATTGGTTTTTTTATGTCCACTATCCTAACAATTAACATCACTCCCTCTCCACATTTCCAATAAAAATTGCTATTTTTTCGCATTCATTCACGAATGCAATCCTTTCTACATCATGAAAAAAGCAATTTTAGCATCCTCAATAATTTTTAAGCAGCAATTCATGCTGTGTTTTTCCTTACTCTTTTTTTTATCCTTTTATACGATGGCACAAACACCCGTTCAACCTCCGCATACGCCTGCACAAGAGCGAATGACCGCTTTTGAACAACGGCAAAAACTCAACAAGAACTCCGTAGCACAAAATATTCCCTTTACATCGGTAGGCCCAACCATTATGAGTGGGCGCATTACGGCTTTATCCGTTTCGCCAAAAGACCCTACCCATTTTTACGCAGCTTACGCATCGGGCGGATTGTGGTTTACCAATAACAACGGCACTAGCTTCTCTCCTATTTTTGATAACCAAGCAGTAATGAGTATTGGCGATGTTGCCGTAAATTGGAACAGTAAAGACACCATTATTTGGATAGGCACAGGCGAAAATAATTCTAGCCGTTCGTCTTATTCGGGTACAGGTATTTACAAAAGCCAAAACAATGGCAAAGATTGGCAATACATGGGCCTGCCCGAAAGTCATCATATTGGACGAATTGTGCTGCATCCAACAGATAGCAATACGGTTTGGGTAGCGGCATTGGGGCATTTATATTCGCCTAATAAAGAACGAGGTATTTACAAAACAACCGATGGCGGAAAAACGTGGCAACATACTTTGTTTGTAAATGATAATGCTGGCGGAATTGATTTGGTGATGAATCCCAACAACCCAAAAGAATTGTACGCTGCCATTTGGGAACGTACTCGTAGAGCTTGGGATTTTACCGAAAGTGGCGAAGGCAGCGGCATTTACAAAAGTACCGATGGCGGCGACAAGTGGGAATTAATGACCAATAATGCAAGCGGTTTTCCTACTGGCGAAGGCGTTGGAAGAATTGGATTAGCCATGCATCCTTCTGGAACTATTTATGCTTTATTAGACAACCAATTTAGAAGAGATAAAGACAAGGAAGAAGAAGAAGAAGCCGAGAAAGATTTACTGACCAAAGATATGCTTCGGGAAATGAGTAAATCGCAATTTTTGAAATTAAAAGACACCAAAATTAGCACCTATTTAGCCGACAATAGTTTCCCCGAAAAATACACGGCAAAAAAGGTAATGAGTATGGTAAAAAGGGATAAAATAAAACCCCTTTCCTTAGTAGAGTACCTAGAAGATGCCAACAGACAATTATTTGATACACCCGTAATTGGTGCAGAAGTATATCGCAGCGATGATGCAGGTAAAACGTGGCAAAAAACACACGAAGGTTTACTAGAGGATATATACTATTCTTATGGTTATTATTTTGGACAAATTGCCGTAGCTCCACAAGATGTGAACCGCATTTATATTATGGGCGTACCCATTTTAAAATCGGAAGATGGCGGTAAAACCTTTAAAAATATTAATGGCGATAATGTGCATGTCGATCATCATGCACTGTGGGTAAACCCTAGTAGGGATGGGCATTTGGTAAACGGAAATGATGGAGGCGTAAACATTAGTTACGATGATGGCGAAAGTTGGATAAAATGCAATACGCCTACGGTTGGGCAGTTTTATACCGTAAATGTGGATATGGCAAAACCCTACAATATTTATGGCGGCTTGCAAGATAATGGCGTTTGGGTGGGCAGTCACCAATACAAACAAAATACCCGTTGGCACCAAACAGGTCGTTATCCTTATAAAAGCATACTAGGCGGCGATGGAATGCAAATAGCTATTGACAACCGCAATAATAGCCTAGTATATACGGGCTATCAGTTTGGCAATTACCGCCGCATCAACACCAAAAACAATAAAAGTAAACGAGTAAAACCCAAGCACGAACTAGGCGAACGCCCCCTGCGATTTAACTGGCAAACGCCCATTCACTTATCGAGTCACAACCAAGATATTTTGTATATGGGTTCGCAAAAACTACATCGCTCCATGAATAAAGGCGATGATTTTGAGGACATTTCTGACGACTTAACACAAGGCGGTAAAAAAGGCGATGTAGCCTATGGAACCCTAACTTGTATTGCCGAATCGCCCCTAAAGTTTGGCTTGTTGGTGGTTGGCAGCGACGATGGTTTAGTACATCTTAGTAAGGATGGTGGTAATAACTGGACCAACATTAGCAAAGGTTTACCAAAGGATATGTGGGTAAGCAGGGTGGTAACATCGGCACACGAAAAAAGCCGCATATATATTGCCATGAATGGCTACCGCTGGGACAATTTTTCGCCCTATCTTTTTGTATCTGACGATTATGGCAAAACGTGGAAAAGTATTAGCAGCACTTTACCCCTCGAACCCATCAACGTAATAAAAGAGGATCCTAGTAACGAAGACTTGCTTTATGTAGGCACGGATCATGGCGTGTATGTATCGGTAGATGGAGGCGATAGTTTTATGGGCATGAATAAAGACTTGCCCGATGTAGCCGTTCACGATTTGGTAATTCATTCTAGGGATAAGGATTTGGTGATTGGCACACATGGCCGTTCTATTTACATTGCCAACGTAGCACACTTGCAACAAGTAGACGAAGATTTAATGGCCAAAGCATTGCATCTGTTTAAAATAAACGAAGTAAATTATAGAAGCGGCTGGGGCAATAGCTGGAGTAAATGGATAGACCCTAGTGACCCCAAAGTAGCCCTACCGCTTTATGTAAGTAAGGCAAGCGAGGTAAAAGTAAGTGTGCAAACTAGCAAAGGACAAGAGCTGTTTTCTTTTAGCGAACAAGCGCAACAAGGCATTAACTACCTCGATTACAATTTGCAAGTCAACGAAAAGGCGGTTAAAAAATACGAGCAATTTTTAAACAAACAACGCAAGAAAAAAGACAAAAAATCGAAGGATGCCAAACCTATTAAACTTAAAAAAGCGGATAATGAGGCCTACTATTTACGACCTGGTACTTATACCATTAAGGTGAGTGCTAATGGTGCTAGTAAGGAAGGGGAATTGGTGGTGAAGGTGAAGAAGTAGTTTTTTGTTTTAGTGGCAGGCACTTTTAAAAGCATAAAGGTGTAGCAACGTAAAATTTTACGTTGCTACACCTTTTTTATATTACTTCACATAATCCAACACCTTAATTTCTGCTGGGGATAAAACTCTATCGTAAATTTGCACTTCCTCAATATCGGCTTTTAACCATACTTGAAAATAGGGTACATACAAGCGTGTTTTATCGTGAAATTGCCGCATTCCAAACAACACTTTGGAGTTATTAGGAGCTAATGTTTCTAGTTTGCCTTGTAGGTATTGAGCAATCTGTTGGTCATTTCTATAAATAGTAGTTTGGCATTTGCCGCCTATGTTTTTATAAACAATGGTCATCTTTAGTAGTTCATGGGTATTTTCTTCTTTAAAACCTGGGCGAAGGTTTTTGGTTCTATTTTTAGATTCGCTTACGGCATTCCAATAAGTGTTAATGGCACTAAATTTCCATGGGGTTTCTCCTAGTGCTAGTCCATTGTAATAGCTGGCATCGTTACGCATAAAATTAATTAAGGAGCCGCCCATTGGGTCTAAACCTTTTAAGCGCACAAAGGAAACGAAGGTTTTTTCGTACAAAACTGGACCCGCTATATAGGGAGCTTGCGCCCAGGTAGCTCTATCTACCTGCAAAGCACCCTTGTTAACTTTTACGCCATTCAGTTCTGTAGGCCCAAAATTACCTAGTAGGTCTTGTGCGCCTTTTTCAAAGGTAAAATGTCCTACCAAACCTGCTACGGTATGCCCTTCTTTTGTTGCTTGCGGCTGGCTGGTAGTATTCGCATTTAAAGACGTGGCTAACCTACTACCCAAAAACAGTAGTATCAATAAGTACCAATATTTAATCATCATTTCGACGGGTTTATATGGAGTATAAAAAACTTTACTGCTATGCTACTCTTTATCTTTTACACAACGAATAGACGTTGCATAACTAAAGTAATAGAGTGCTACCCAAAAGCCATCCTTTCCATTACCTACTTGTGCTAAGTACGGGCTATTTTCATCAGTAGAACTCGTCCACCAAGAAGCTCTATTGTGAAAATACCGAAGGTGCCAATTGCCATTAATTATTAAACCGCTAGGCAGCGCATTAAAACCCGCCGAATTGGTGGCTAATTCATTATTGGGCCATAAGTCGTTGCGTGTAGCACGTAAATGAAAACCTGGGCAATCCTGATTTCCTGAAGTGGGCGTTTGCTTTTCTGGCGGAAAAGATGCCCAATCCTCGCACAGTTGAAACCACTCCACTTTATCTGGTATATGCCATCCTTTAGGACAAAGGTTGCAGGTACGCATTGCCATGTAATTGTACAACGGCCCATAAAGCTGACTGTACTTGCTTTCGGAGTCATTTTCATACCAATAAATGGCAGGGCTTTGCTCGTTAGACATCCCTATTTTTAAAGTTTGTATTGCCGTATTATCTGTACAAGAACAAGCACGAAGATTTTCGGCCATCCACCATTGATCCCCAATTTTTACAATTTTGTAGGTGTTGCCCTCTCTGTCGGTAATATGCGTTTCCTTGTTTGTGTTGTTTAAATTATTAGGATTGTTATAGCTGCTATCAGCAACAAAAAGACTTGTTATTTTAGGAAACGACCATCCACTATTTGCCACAAAACCAATATGGAGTAAAAACAATAGCATTAGCAATATTAATTTATAATAAGCAAAACAGCCAAAACCTATGAACTTTTTAAAAAATTGGCAGTTTTGAACATGTCTGTCTAAGCCGTTTACACTTTTTTTAGTAGATAGTAGCGGGTACTTGGTATATAGACGGTTCCGCTTCACTACACCACGGTAAAGTGTCAAGTACTTTTCTTTACTAGATAAACTTGTCCAATTTTGTAATAAAAATGAGATATTCTTCAAATTTGATGACATATCGTGTTTGTTTTTAACTTGAATATAGTGTTTTTTTCAAAAAAAACATTAAATTTAAGTGTTTTGGGTAAAAAATCATGTCATTTAATTAATTCATCAATTGTAAATTATGCATAAATATATTATTGCATGTTTTATTTTTGTTACCACAAACCTCTTTAGTCAACATTACAATCCTTACCTACAAAAATTCTCTTCCGAAGATGGTTTGTCTAATACCAATATCACCACTATTTGCACAGATAGCCGTGGCATTGTATGGATTGGAACGCAATACGGCTTGAACCGTTTTGATGGTCGTGATTTTAAAAGCTATACTGCTGAAGACGACGGGCTGTGCGAAAATGAGATACATAAAATAAATGAAGACGATGCGGGCAATCTTTGGATAGTAGGCACCTCCTTAGCAAACCAGGCCAGTAGTTTATGCGTTTTTAATCTTTTTACGGAAGAAGCACAAACTTTTGAAGACTATATTGAAGGCGCAATTCCTTTTAATTTAGACAAAACGATATTGCTTGATAGTCATTTAGGAAAACTTATTTTTAGAGAAACGCAAGCAAAGTCCTATTGTTTTTATACCATCAAAAACCAGCAAATTGCCCCTCTTTTTACCCTACCCAAAAAAGCCTATTCCTTTACAACAGCCGACCAGATGATGGCGCAAGCAGATGGCACTTTTATTAGCACTTTACAAACCGATACCGCTAGTAATCTGTTAGGTGGATTTATTTATTTAACGGCTACTGGCACCCTCCTAAAAAAACAAAAAACAGCTCCCAATGTATCGCCCAAATTGCGTACCGATGGCCAACACTTGTATTTTGAAACAAACGAAACAAAGGGCGATGATTCCATTATTAGCTTAACAAGAGATGGGCAGTTTTTAGGAACAATTACCTTACTTAAAGATAGAGATATTTATACCTACATTTTAAATCATTTTGTTCACTACAGGAATGATGGAATTTATAGCTACCTATCCCGTTTTGAAAACTACCAAATGCTGAACTACTTTTACGATGATAAAGCCTTGCCGTCTAGTAATATTTTGTTTTCGGACTTAGGGGGAGGCGTGTGGTGTACGAAGGGCGAAACCTTGCTTAGGTTAAGTATGCAAGCACAACACTTTCATACTATTTTTGATGACGTGTCTCCAAAAAGAGCCAATGCTATTCAAGGCATTCAGACTGCTGCCGATGATGCTTACTTATATGCTAGTTCGCTAGATTTTTTGCATAAGGTGCATTTTTTAGATGGTAGACAAGAAAAAATAAGCGTTTTAAACGATAGATTTCCTTTAATAGATTTAACCAATATTTTGCTAGAAGATTCGGTTATTTGGATAACTACTCAAAAAGACGGCCTAGTAAAATATCACCTTCCTAGTAAACAATTTCAGTTTTTTGAACAAAGCCCCAAGCAAACCAGAGCGCAATTAAAACAAGCCTTTCGAGCCAATGATGGGCGGCTATGGTTAGGAAGTAATAAAGGGCTGCTGCAATTAGATAGCCTTGAACAAAGCCTGGTTGCCTTTAGCGGTTACCATACCGAATTTCCTAATTTGGCAAGCAGTCAAATCAATGCTTTTCACCACCATACACAAGGCACCTGGCTATCTACTTCTAGCGGTGTTTACTTAGTTGATTTAAGCCAAGAAAAAATCTTAGCACACTATAGTAGTTCGCAAGCTGCCCCCTACCAAATTCCCGCCAATAACATTATGCATTTGCACGAGGACGCAGACGGCATTTTTTGGTTGGCAACTATGGCGCAGGGTTTAGTACAATGGAATCCGTTGAACAAAACCCATCAATCTTTTACCAAAAACAATTGCGGCCTGCCCAGTAATATTTTATATGCTGTTTACGAAGACGATTTTAATCAGTTATGGCTACCGAGCAAACAAGGCTTAATTTGTTTCGACAAAAAAACTTTTCAGCATAAAGTTTACTACAAACCCGATGGTTTATCCTATGAAGAGTTTAATGCGATGGCACATCATCAAGGAAAAGACGGTCGGCTTTATTTTGGTAGTCAAAACGGGATGCTGATGTTTTATCCAGAGAGTTTTCATAGCCCAACATCTAAAGATTCTTTACAAGTAATAGCATTGGTAAAAACCAAAACACAAGACAGTAAATTGGTAAACGTACTGCCTCCGTTTTTAGAAGAGGGCGTAATAAAGCTATTGCCAACCGATAAGTTTATTCATTTAAAATTAGCCATTCCTAATTACAATTACCCTAAAGGAAAACAATACAGTTACCGCTTAAAAGGCTATCATAAAAACTGGATTTACCAAAACGAATCGTCCATCAATTTAAGTGGTTTTCCTTACGGCAGTTATCAGTTGCAACTACGAGGAAAAATAGCCAATAGTAAAAATTGGTTAAGCTACCCCAACACTATTTCGGTACAAGTAATTAAGCCCATTTATTTAAGATGGTGGTTTATATTGCTGGTACTACTTAGCCTCTTTAGCATGGTTTATTATTTGCTACGCAGAAACACCCAACAATTATTAAAACGCCAAGAAAAATTAGAACAAACAGTAGTAGAACGAACCGAACAAATACGCAAAGATAAAGCGGTAATTGAAGAACAAGCAACAGAATTACGAGCTTTGGACAAAGTTAAATCGAGCTTTTTTGCCAATGTTTCGCACGAGTTACGTACACCACTAACACTTATTTTAGGTCCCCTCTCCTATTTACTAGACCATCCTGATGCTTGGGATAAACGGGAAGTACAACAACAATTAACGGTAATGCAACGCAACGGAAAAAGCCTGCTTCACTTAGTAGAAGAAATATTAGACCTCTCTAAACTAGAAGCCCGTAAGCTAGAATTACAAGAAGAACCTACCTCCGTTGTTGCTTTTTTCGATCATATTTTCACGGTTTTCGAACCTCAGTTTAGAAACCAAAAACTAGCCTACGATTTAAATTTTGAGCTTTACGAGGAAGACTTATTTGTAATGATGGATAGGCAAAAAATTAAAAAGGTAATTCATAATTTTTTAAGCAATGCCATTAAATTTACACCCCAAAAAGGAAAAATAAGTTTAACTGTTATTGAACAAGCAAACCTTGTTACCATGATAGTAACCGATACGGGCAAAGGTGTTCATCCTAAAGATTTGCCCTATATTTTTGAACGCTTTTATCAATCAAAACAAGCAGAACAAAAACTATATGGCGGCACGGGTATTGGTTTGGCATTGGTAAACGAATTTGCCAATTTAATGAATGGCAACACCTATGCAAAAAGTGAATTAGGCGTTGGCAGTCAGTTTTATTTTGAGTGGCCTAAAAAAGTAAGTCATGCTTACAAAACAATGCCTAAAGAAGAAACGGTAACCGACAACGAATTAGATTTAATTGCTAACATCGGCACTAATTTTACCATTTTAGTAGTAGAAGACAATCCCGATATGCGGCAATTTGTTTGTAGCTTATTACAAAAATATTATACCGTAATTGCTGCTAGTAATGGACTAGAAGGCCTAGCACAACTTCGCAACACAACACAAAGCATACACCTAGTAGTATCTGATATTATGATGCCCGAAATGGATGGTTTAGAAATGTTGAAAGCCATTAAATCGAGCGAGAAAATGAATGATAAGCCTGTAATTATGTTAACCGCTTTAGCAGGCGAACGGGATAAACTAAATGCCCTCACCATTGGCGTAGACGATTATTTAACCAAGCCTTTTTCGGTAAGCGAATTATTAACTCGTGTACAAAACCTATTGTACAATTATCATCAACGGCAGCAGTGGCAATTTAGTAGTAAAGCTGCCGCCGAAAACGGAAGCATAAAAACGCAAATACTATCCAATAAAATTACCGTAAACACTTTAAGCCAACTAGATAAAGCGTGGATAGAAAATGCTAAAAAAATGGTCGAGGAATCCCTGTCGGATTCACTAATTAAAGTAACAGAAATCGCCCAGCGTAATAATTTAAGTGTAAGGCAATTTAATCGTAAAATGAATAGCCTTATTGGTTTATCCGCTGGGCGATTTATTAAAGAGGTTCAATTGGACTTAGCGAGGAAAATACTAGAGGATGGCTTGGCAGTATCGGTATCAGAAGTAGCTTACCGTTGTGGTTTTGAGTATCCATCTACTTTTTCCAATTTGTTTAAAAAGCGGTATGGGAAATCGCCAGTTGAGTTTATTAAAGGACAAAACAATTAAACACTTTTTTTGGTAGATAGTAGTGGTTACTTGGTATTGGGACGGTTCCGCTTCGCTACACCATTGTAAAGTGTCAAGTACTGTTCCTTTTATTTGAGCAACAGGAATAATAAGCAAGGAATGGTGCTATTCTTATTCTTCCAAATTGTTGATTATCCACCCTAGTAAATTTTCTATTTGTCCATCAGTACCGTCAATAGAACGGCGTAGCCAAAAGGCAGGTGCGGTTACCGCTTCATACCAATCGGCATTAGGGTTAAGTGTTTCATACGCTCTTTGTTCAGCAGCATCCGCAAATTCGCCATGGTCGGCATAATCTCTAAATGTTTCTTGCAAAGAACCATTTGTAGTTCCTCCTGGCTGTGCTATTTCCTGCAAGTATTTGGTTTTAAGTTCTTTAAGATATTCAGGGCTATCGTTTAGATAACGATGAGCATCCAAATAAGTTAAAGCCATACTTCTAAAGTTTTCATGATACACTTTTTTTGCAGCAGCTTTAAAAACGGGGTTTTCAAATATTTCATCAACACTTAACTTAACTTTTGTAATAAATTCAGGGTTATAATATCCAAAAGAAGTTGTACTGTTAAAATTCATCTGGTCCTTATGTGGTCCTTTTATAAAAACAGGAACACCAAAAACCGCTTCTAATATTTCTAAAGAAATATAGTTTTTAGCTTTAGCATATTTAGCACGAAAACCTACTTCTAGCCAAGTAGCATCTCGCTCTCTATTAGGTTGATAGCCTTGTTTTAGTAGTTCCCATAAATAGGTAACTTCCATTATTTTAAATACACTTGTTACTGCCGTTGCTGTTGTTGTTTCCGTTTTAGTTTCCATTTCTGTTCCTGTTGCTGCTGTCGTTTTTGTTGCAATGCTTTTTTGTTGTGGTGTACATATAAATGCACTTGTTAATAGCAACAAGCATATACTGGAACAAGTTAAAGTAAAAGATTTCATAGTGTGTGCTTTTTTTAAAAAAATTAATTGGATAGCCTACTAAAATATAGCTTATTTGCAAACAAAAACACCCTGTCAAGCTATAAGCAACCTCCTATAATAATAGGATAGACTCCTCCTTGTTGCTATTAGTAATGACAGGGTATTAGGTTGGTTATAAAACACAGATACTAAATTAGTCGTCCAAGTCTAGGGTAAAGAGATGGGTTTAGTACGTAGGTTGTAACTGTTAAGGTTTTAGTTTTGTATCAATAAAATCGCTTTTTTACTACCTTACTTTTTCAAACTTCCAAAGCTGCCCAGATACATTTTGTTGCTTGTCCATAAATGCAGGACTAGATGCCGCTTGACTACCTTCTAAGGATTCTCCCTCGCCTCTAAATTGCGTTTTTAAGCGATAATAACCATTGCCTGCATCTTCAATTTTCCAAAGCTGTCCTGATACATTTTGGCATTTGTCCATAAAAGCAGCACCACCTTTATACTCCGAACTTCTTTGATTGCCTTCTAAGCATTCGCCTTCCCCTCTAAATTGTGTTTTTAAACGATAGTAGCCATTGCCTACATCTACTACTTTCCATAATTGACCCGATACATTTTGGCACTTGTCCATAAAGGCAGCACCACGTTGATGCTCAGAACTTGCTTGATTGCCTTCTAAGCATTCGCCTTCTCCTCTAAACATGGTTTTTAAGCGATAGTAGCCATCGTAGTTAGCGTCGAATTGAGCATAAGTAATGGTAGTACAAAGTAGCAAAAGTGTGATTGTGAGTGATAATGAAATAATTGCTTTCATAATTAAAACATTTAATGTTTGATGCCTACTCTATTTTAGTAAAAAACATGAATACCGTTTTGCTTTTAATGTTTTTACTTAGGATTTTGGGCATACCCCTATTGTTAATTGAGTTGATTAAGAAGTATTGCTATTTTCTGTGACTAGTAAACTGTAACATAAATTTCTTAACATTTTAGCTGGCTATTTTTGCACTATACTTCGTTGCCAATGCTCACTGTAGCTAAGGCTACGCTTGCGTTTTGCGCCTCGCCTAGCGCAAAAATAGCTCACCTAAAATAGCAAGAAACTTAAATTACATTGTACTAGTACTAATTCAGAAATTTTTATTTGAATAAATAAGGTATTAAGTAATGCTCTTCCTGATTAATTGCTTTTGCGATTACTTAGCAATTCCTTGTTTACTTGTTCATCGTTTTTTAAAAAAGTATTTAGTTATAAATTCCTACGCTAACAAGGAACAAGTTGAATTGTATACTGCAAAACTAAAGGAGAAATAATGATGTGACGTATTGAAATGGGACATTCTCATGCTGAAATGGGACATTTTGCAAATAAATGCCCTTTAAAACCCTACAAAACTCATCGTAGCAGTACAAAATCACATAAAAATTAAAAACAATGCATTAACCAAAGACTAACAATTAAATAAACAGGCATATTCAAATTAATCTGTATAAATGAGCAAAACCGTCCTTTCCTACCATTCAAACTCTCTGTAGTATCCTTTTTCCCTCCTAGTAATTTACTAGTAATGTTCTTCTTATCTCCTAGCTAAACTTCTTCCTACATTCTATTAAAATACCTTCTACTTTCTACCAAGGTTTCGGCATGTTTCAGCAGCCCTAAAAGATAGTTGACACTTTTAGCTGCAAGCCACAGGCCAT
>JAHDBT010000505.1 GCA_020630215.1 Bacteroidota bacterium | reverse complement strand
CGCAGTAGCAGGAAAAAAAGACAAGGCTTGGGTCATCAAGAACTTAGGTTTTGAGTCACTAGTCATTCATCCCAGCATAAGCAATTCCTGTAAGTCTGTGCATATCGTAATTAAAGGTGCTTAAATCATCCTTATTAAATTTAGCAACATCATCATGCCCACAGGCTCTTGCAATCACTTTAATTAAATCATTAGTTGCTAAAAAGAAATTCTTTAATTGTGCAGCCGAAGATTCAATAATTAATCGGCTTCGTAAATCTTCTTTTTGGGTGGCAATTCCAACGGGGCAATTGTTGCTGTTACAGGCTCTCATTCCTAAACAACCAATGGCTTGCAAGGCAGAATTAGAAACAGCAATTGCATCTGCGCCAAGCATCATGGCTTTGGCAAAGTCTTCGGCAATTCGTAAACCGCCAGTAATTACCAAAGTAATGTTATTAGCTCCAACCTTGTCTAAATGTTTTCTGGCTCTTGCTAAAGCTGGAATCGTAGGAACGTTAATATTATTTCTAAGTACGGTAGGAGCAGAACCCGTACCACCGCCACGACCATCCAAAATAATATAATCCACGCCAACAGCTAATGCAAAGTCGATGTCTTTTTCGATATGGCTGGCTGCAATTTTAAAACCAACAGGAATTCCTCCAGTACGTTCTCTTACTTCTGCCGCTACTTTTTTAAAATCTGCTACGGTAAATAAATCGGGAAAAGCGGCTGGTGAAATAGCGTTTTGTCCTTCTTGTAATCCACGTACGGCGGCAATTTCTTTGGTAACTTTGTTGCCTGGTAAATGCCCACCTGTGCCTGTTTTGGCTCCTTGTCCACCTTTAAAATGAAATGCTTGTGCTTTCTCTACTTTATCCCAACTAAAACCAAATTTACCTGATGCTAATTCGTAAAAGTATTTAGAATTGTTTTCCTGTTCTTGCGGAAGCATTCCTCCTTCCCCACTACAAATACCTGTTCCCGAAAGTTCGGCACCCATCGACAAAGCAATTTTTGCTTCTCTGGATAAAGCACCAAAACTCATGTCAGATACAAACAAGGGAATATCAATTACCAATGGTTTTTTTGCATTGGGTCCAATAACTACTTTCGAGGAAACCGCATCTTCATCCATTAAGGGACGGGTAGCTAATTGTGCGGGAAGAAATTGAATATCTTCCCATTTTGGCAAAGTATTTCTATCAACCCCCATTGCTGCTGACGGGCCATGATGTCCATAATTTTTTAATCCATGTTGCGATAATTCTTTGATGTAGGAAGTATAAGGCTCCGTACTTTCTGGATGCGTATCTGCATACTGACCTAAATACTCGTCTCGTTTAAATGGCTGTGGATGTTTTATTAAGAAGGCATCAATTTCTGTTTCATCAACAAAAACAGTATCGCCTTCAATCGTTGTTGAAAACTTGTGTAAAGCTTCTTCGTTATTGTAATCGCTCACGCCTGTATCGTATCTATAATCCCAGCCATGAACGCCACAAATTAAGTTTTTCCCTTCAATATAACCATCCGCCATTAATGCGCCACGGTGTAGGCATCTGCCGTAAAGGACGGAAATATCATTGTCGTATTTAATAATTACCAAATCCAAACCATTCACCATTTTGTGCGTAGGTGTTTTGTCTTGCAATTCTGATAATAAACAGAGGGCATGTTTTTTCATGTGTTAATTTGATTTAATTGAATTCAAGTTGTAAGTAACCGTAAAAGATAGAAAGCTGAAGGTCTGACAATAAATAAAAGTTAATTGTCAGTCTTATTATTTTGTTGAGCCTACTGTAAAAAGGTCGTTTAGAAAAGCAATAGTATATCTTACTAGATAAAATACCTGCGTACTCAATCATTAACGCCTTATGAAATTAAATCAGGTATACTATTTCTAGGCTTTTTTCAGAAGACTTTTTCATTAATAAAAGTAATATAACTTATTGCAATTACTAATCCATTACTCCAAAATAATTTTTCGAGTCATGGCTTTTTCGTTGGCTAATAAAACGACAAAGTAAATTCCACGTGCATCCATTAAATGTTTATTAATAGTAAAGCTATTATTGGAGGCTTTTAAATCACCATTAAAAAGCTCCATTACTTTTCTTCCTGATGAATCAAAAATAGAAAGATTGGCATTTGGGAGATCTTTTTCCAAATCAATAGTGATAGTAGCTTCTGTATTGATAATTGTAGGTTGTATTTTCATAGCTGCCCCTTCCAACGCTACGGTATGCGTTGACAAGATTTCAGAAAATTGATCGGTGGTATTGGTATTAACAAACTGATACGTACTGGCTTCTTTTTTCCAAATAATGGTTACGATTTCCAAATTGTCTGTATTCCAAGCAGGGTTTAAAGTCATGGTAAAGGTATGGTCAAATTCTGTGTCAGCAGCAATAGACCCATTCATCAATAATTCTCCAAAGTGTTCTCCATTAACCGATGCTCTCATAATTTTTTTATGCACTGCTGTGCTGCTATTACCTGCTTGATTATTCACCACCTCATCTTCAATTACATACACTCCTAAATAATATTCCCCATCGGCATCTTGGAAAAATTTCGTTTTGGTATTTACCTGTAATTGGTCCCCTGTCCTAAAAGCATCTATCCCTGCATTAGCTACTGGTTCGGTTAAGAAATTGGCATCTATGGCATCTTTAACCTCTACAAGCTTACTAGCCACATTAGAAGAAGTAACGCCTTGTTCTACATTCCCTAAGTAAAACCTAGGTTGATAAGGTGGGTTTAAATTATTAGCAACCGCCTCAGCAGTTGGGTTTAATAAATCGCCACTGTAATGAGTGGCAATCATAACTGCTTTATCTTGATTCTCTTCTAGTACTCCTTCAAACATTTCCCAACCCCATGAGCCACAATGTGGACACCAAGTTGCTGTTACTTTGGTAAGTAGGCTACGCTGTTGTTGCGGAACTGTTTGTGCAAAACTTTGAGACAAACCAATAAAAAGAAATGCGAAAATTAACAATAATTTTTTCATGTGGATTTGATTAAGTGAAAGTGGAAAAATAAAGGGGTAAAGTTAACACACTCTAAAATTAATTACTATCTCCTCCACGACTAGAATGAAAAAATTTAATAAAAATGGTAAATACGTAAAAAGAGGTGCTTAGAAATTATTTTTGCGGTTAAACACGGATAAGCCCTTGTTAACATAATGTGGCTCCAATAGGCTCATGGGATTGGTTTACATGGGTTTTAACATTGCCAATATACCGTGACCCTCATGGAGGATTTGACCTCAGCGAGGTCACAGTATGTTAGCATGTTGACATGAGTAAGAATTTCGACCCCAGCGGGGTCGCACCTTCCAATTGGTCAATCTGAAAATTTAATTATCAAAATTTTCAATTAACACGCCCATTTTTCCCATTTGAGAATCTCTAATGGCTTGCATCACCTCTGTTTGCGTGTTCATTACAAACGGGCCATACGTGGTAACCTCTTCTCCAATAGGCTCGCCAGATAAAATAATGAATCGAGTGTTTTCTTTGGCAGAAATTTGTAACCGTTCTCCATCATTTTTAAACCATACCATATCTTTTTTGGTGGCAGTAGTTCCATTCACTTCCAAGCTCCCATCTAATAAATACAGCAAGGTATTGTAATGCCTTGGAATTTCTAAATCTACCGTACCTGTAGCAGCTATTTCGCCCCTTAATAAAAGCATAGGCGAAAAAGTTTTGGCAGGGCCTTTAATGCCTTGGTATTCGCCTGCTACAACTTGTATTTGATAATTGTCTCCTTCTATAGTAGGGGTTTCCTCTTTAGAAAGTGGAAGATAATAGGGCTGTTCCATTTTATACTTCGCTGGCGTATTTACCCAAAACTGGATAATTTCTTGCAGCCCACCTTCCTGGGCCAATTCCTTACTAGGACGTTCGCTATGGGTTATGCCTCTACCTGCGTGCATCCATTGTGTGCCGCCCGCCTGTACAACGGCATCATTTCCAAAACTGTCTTGGTGTCTAACGTCGCCATTAAAGATAAAGGTTACGGGGGAAAATCCTCTGTGTGGGTGTGCGCCAATACCTACTTCTTGTTGTCGTTGGTTGCCTTTTAATTCCCATTCTGCATGGTGAATTAATAAAAATGGATCCAACTGTTCCATTTGTTTATTGGGCAATGGTTGCTCTATTATATGACCGCCCATATTTACTTTTCGGGAAGGAATTACTTGTTTAATACTTCTGTTTTTCATTTTTTTTCCTGTTATTTTTTTGCTAATATACTGCGACCTTGCTGAGGTCGAGTGTTGTTTTTTAGGAAAGCTCCATTGGGACTTCCATTAATAATATGCGACTGTTTTTTGCTGCTTTTACTGTAAATTCGTTTACGTTCCAAATGCCAAAGCCATCTCTTTTGGCTAGGGCTTGTCCTTCAATTTCGGTATTGCCTTCTAGCACAAAAGCATAAACGCCATTGCCTGTTTTTTTTAATTGGTATTGCGTGGTGGTGTCTTGGTCAAATTTTCCTAAATGAAACCATGCGTCTTGGTGAATCCAAACGCCTTGGTCGTTTTTATTTGGAGATAAGACTTGGTAAAAGGCATTTTGTTTTTCGATGCTTTTTAAAGATACTTGTGCATAGTTGGGTTCGATGCTTCGTTCTTTTGGGAAAATCCAAATTTGTAAAAACCGCACGGCTTTCTCTTTGTTTTTATTGTATTCGCTGTGATAAATGCCCGTTCCTGCACTCATGGCTTGCACATCTCCTTCCTTAATAACGGCTGTGTTTCCAATATTATCTTTGTGTTCTAAATCTCCTTCTAAGGGAATAGAAATGATTTCCATATTATCGTGCGGATGCATCCCAAAACCTTTTCCGCCTGTTACTACATCATCATTTAAAACCCGCAATACACCAAAGTGCATTCTGTCGGGATTTTGGTAGCTGGCAAAACTAAAGGAATGGTGAGAATCTAACCAACCATGATTAGCATGGCCTCTCGTGTTGGCTTTGTGCAATACGGTGTTCATTGTTGAAACTCCTTTTTGATTTGGTAAATGATTAAAACCTACTTGTTCCATTAATCGGTCGTAGGTTGATTTTTTAGTATTAGCTGCTTTGGTGGTTGTAGGAAGCATTGCTCCTGCTAAACCTGTAAGCAACGATTTTTTAAGAAAATCTTTTCT
>JAHDBT010000504.1 GCA_020630215.1 Bacteroidota bacterium | reverse complement strand
TTGCTAACGATATTAAAATATATCAGCCCCCAAATATCTTAGAAC
Organism: Bacteroidota bacterium; assembly: GCA_020630215.1. Lineage (GTDB taxonomy): Bacteria > Bacteroidota > Bacteroidia > Chitinophagales > UBA2359 > JAHDBT01. The sequence goes on along the minus strand of JAHDBT010000504.1, from coordinate 5,119 downwards.
TAGGAAAATTACGATTTGGTAATTGAACATTTTGAAATTTGATTTACGCTGTCCAGCACAACATCCAGGTCTTCCAAATTAAAAAATCAAAAAAAGGCAGCCCACTTAATTGCAGACTGCCTTTTAACATTAGATAGCTATATTGAATTAGTATTAGGCTTCTTGTAAAGTTGCGTGGTATTGTTCTACTAGGCGTTTTTGCACATCGCTTGGTACGGGTCCGTACTCGGCAAACTTTTGGGTGTGCTTGGCTTTTCCTTGTGATAGGGAGCGCAAGGTAGACGAATATTTGTACAACTCTATTAGTGGTACACGGGCTTTAATTTTTTGGTAATGCCCTTCGGTTTCTAGCCCCATAATCATAGCACGGCGGGTATTGAGGTCGCCCATTACATCGCCCATTGCTTCTTCCGAAACGAGTACTTCCACATCGCAAACAGGTTCCATTAATTGTGGGCTGGCTTGGTTGAAGGCTTTCTTAAATGCTTGTGCGGCAGCAATTTTAAAAGCCATATCGTTCGAGTCTACGGCGTGCATTTTACCATCATAAACGCTCACCCGTATATCTCGCACGTAAGAACCTGTTAGTGGTCCATTTTCCATGCGTTCCATAATGCCTTTTATAATTGCGCTCATGTATTTGGCATCTATCGAACCACCTACAATGCAATTGTTAAAGACCAATTTACCACCCCAATCCAACGGAATTTCTTCGCTTCTTCGAGTATTTAAACCATCTGGGTCTGGCATCCCTTCGTAGTAAGGTTCTACTAGCATGTATACTTCGCCAAATTGCCCAGAGCCACCACTTTGTTTTTTATGGCGGTAGTTGGCACGTATGCCCTTGCGAATGGTTTCTCGGAAAGGAATTTTTGGTTCTATCATTTCAAACGGCACTTTGTACCGATTTTCGATTTCCCATTTAATGATACTTAAATGTAGTTCTCCTTGTCCGTGTAGTAGGGTTTGGTTTACTTCTTTTGATTGTTCTACTACTACGGTTGGATCTTTGGCGGCAATTTGGTTGAGTGCTTGCCCTAGTTTTTCCATATCGGCTTTATTGCTCGTTGTTACGGCAAAGGTAATGCGAGGTTCTGGAAATTTGATGGGTAAAATTCGTAGTTGTTTTCCTTTTTGGTGCAGCGTGCTATTGGTGGAGGTATTTTTTAGTTTTACCGTTGCACCAATATCTCCTGCTACAATTTTATCTACTTGTACTCTATTTTTGCCATTCATTACAAATAGCTGGCTAATTCTTTCGCTCGAACCAGATTCGGAATTGATTAAATCCATGCCTACTTTTAACTCGCCCGAATACACTTTAAATAAGGACATATCTCCAAGGTGCGATTCGGAAACGGTTTTAAAAATAAAAGCGCAAGGGTCGCCTGCTGCGTCGCAGGTTAATGTTTTACCACTTTTACGGGAGGTAGGCGGATTTTCTGCTGCCGAAGGTGCAATATCTCTAATAAATCCTAGAATGCGGCCGGTGCCCATATTGCGTTTTGCCGAGCAGCAAAATACGGGGAAAATATCGTGGTTAATCATCGACATTTTCATGCCTTTGGTCATTTCTGCTTCATCCAACGATCCTTTTTCAAAATACAATTCCATTAAGCTTTCGTCATTTACAGCAATCGCTTCAATTAGCTCATTGTGTAATTCTTCAGCTTTGGCTTTTTCTTCTTCTGGGATAGGATGTTTTTCTGGTTTCCCTCCACCGTCGGGAAACTTGTACATAATCATTTTTAATACATCAATAATGGCATTGAACCCGATGCCTGTGTTGTATGGATACTGAACCAAGGTTACCTTATCGCCAAATCGTCCTTTGGCTTGGTCTACTGTATCCTCAAAATTCGCTTTATCTTGGTCAATCTGATTGACTGCTAAAATCATAGGGGTTTTATACTGTTCGGTATAATCCCAAATTAACTCCGTTCCTACTTCTACTCCGCTTTGTGCATTTAGCACCATAATACCTGTATCGGCAATTCGCAAAGTGGCAATTACCTCTCCTACAAAATCGTCGTATCCAGGCGTGTCAATCACGTTGATTTTGTTGTGTGTCCACGTAAGGTGGGTTAAGGTACTAAAAACAGAGTTGCCTCGCTTTTGCTCAATGTCGTGATAATCAGAAACAGTGTTTCCATCTTCAACTGTGCCACGACGGTTTATCATACCTGCCTCAAATAACATTGCCTCTACCATCGTGGTCTTACCCGAGCCGCCATGCCCTAGCACAGCTACATTTTTTATCTGGTTGGAATCATAGGATTTCATAAGCGAATAATTTTGTTGGTTCTATTATAATCAACCCTATCCTATCTCCACATTTTATTCTTTGTAAATATTTGTAAAGAAAGAATGGGCTTTAGTTTGTCTTCATGCAAAAAATACTTTAATGATTGGTGGAGTATAAATATACTCATTTTTGTGTAAAAAACAAACGACTGTTAGTTAAATATTCGTTTTAGATAAAAAATAATGGTAATGGTTCTGATTCTTTCAGAGAAGCTTATCTCCTCCCCTATCTTACCAAAGTAATGTTTCCTTTATACTGTTCTTCTTCGTTATTGCTAAAAACCACTTTGGCGGTATAGTAATAAACGCCTATATTTTGCGGCTGCCCTTTAAAGCTGCCATCCCATGCAGCTTGTGTATCTTTTCCTTCAAAAACTAGGTTGCCATAGCGGTCATATATTAAAATGGTGAACGATTGCACCTGCTGCGCTTTTACTCGATACACATCATTTATATCATCTCCGTTTGGCGAAAAAGCGGTTGGAAATGCCATACCCGCATTGCTCGATTCGGTAATTAATGGTTCACCCATACAAGGCATGCAGATGCTACCATCACAATCTAGGATGGTTTCCATATCGTTAATCGTATTTTCATCGCCATCATCACAAGCTTGTGTAGTGCTTGCGCCAGTGCTGCAATCTACGGAGTCGCCAGCACAGGGGATGCAAATAGTGCCAGTAGCTGTTAGCACCGTTTCGGCATCGTTGATGGTGCAAGGATTATCATCGTCGCAGGGCTGTGTGTTGATTGGACTGCTGCTACAATCTACAGGTTCGCCTGCACAAGGGATGCAGATGCTGTTATCGCAATCTAGGATGGTTTCCATGTCGTTGATGGTGTTGTCATCGCCATCATCGCAGGCTTGTGTAGTACTTGCGCCAGTACTACAATCTGTGGGGTCACCAGCGCAGGGGGTGCAAATGGTGCCCGTAGCTGTTATAACTATTTCGGCATCGTTGATGGTACAAGGATTATCATCGTTGCAAGCTTGTGTGGTGACTGGGCTGCTGCTACAATCTACGGGTTCGCCTGCACAAGGGATGCAGATGCTGTTATCGCAATCTAGGATGGTTTCCATGTCGTTGATGGTGTTGTCATCGCCATCATTACAAGGCTGTGTGCTAGTTACACCGTTGCTGCAATTTATGGGATCACCAGCGCATGGGATACAGATCGTTCCATCTGATGTTACTGTTTCTTCATCGTTTTGGGTGCAGGGATTGTTGTCGTTGCAGGCTTGTACTATCGTTCCTTCTTCTTCTAAAATAGGAAAAGTGAGTTCTAAGGTGCATCCTTCTGCATCGGTAATGGTTAGTGTATAATTGCCAGCACATAAATTACTCATCGTAGTTGTTGTATTTCCATCCATCCATTCATAGGTGTAGGGAGCGATGCCTCCTAGTCCTCCTATTTCTAATAGTCCATTACAGTTACCACAAGTAGCATCCACTAAAGTTTCGGAAAAACCAATTGGGCTGGTATCACTAATATTAACCATTTCAAAAGCAGTACAACCATTACTATCTGTTACTGTTACCCAGTACCAATTCAGAGCAAGGTTAGTTGCAGTAGCTGTAACCTGTGAATTGGCATTGGCATCCCAAAGGTAAACGTAAGGAGCAGTACCGCCTGTAGCAGTAACAGTTGCTTCTCCATTGGCATCACCACAAGTAGCACCCGTTGCAGTTATAAAAACATTTAGTGTGTCAGAATCCACTATTTCGATAATGTCTGAAACCACACAACCTGCTGCATCTGTTACATACACATAATGCGTACCTGCTGCAAGCCCTGTAGCAGTAGCGGTAAAGGCATTCGTATCCCACTCGTAAGTGTAAGGCGGAGTGCCTCCAGCAACAGTAACACTTGCCTCTCCATTGCTTTCACCACAAGTGGTATCAACCCCTGTTATGTCGTCTATCACAGGTGCGCCATCATCACTAATACTTGCTGTTCCAACAACCGTACACCCATTATTATCTGTTACTGTTACCCCATAACTACCTGCACATAGATTACTTACGGTAGCACTTGTTGCTCCCATATCCCAGAAATAAGTATAAGGGGCAGTACCGTCGTTAGCAGTAGCAGTAGCTTCACCATTACATTGCCCGCAGCTAGAGTTGATAGTTCCAATAGATACAATAGGAATATTAGTATCAGTAACAACATAACTAAAGGTTTCATAACACGACCAGCCAGCAATCTCCACCGAATAAGTACCTGCGGCTAAATCAGTAATCGTAGTGCCTTGTTCGCCATTGCTCCAAGAAATATCTACAAATCCTCCTTCAGCATCTAAACTAATACTGCCATTACTTAAGCCACAAGTTGCATCTGTAATACTTGAGCATATATATATATCAATATAAAATTCGGTCGCCATAACTTCCGTACCACATCCGCCCTCTAGCCAGTACGACCACTCATCTACCCAATAAGTAGATGGGGAACACCCCTCCCAAATGCTACAAGATTCGTAAGTTTCGTAAACTGTTTCGGGGGGCAAAATAGTAACCGTAACAACACAAGAAAAAGGTGGCGGTTCGGGAACACTGACGCTTGTTCCGATACCAAAGCCACAAATGAGGCTGCAAGATTCGCCGCCAATGGTAGTAGTCACATAAATAGGGATGGAATCGTACTCCCAAAAATTGACCCAGTAAAAACTAAAAGTTCCTACGGCATCGGTTGTATCTGCTGGTGTAACAGTGGTATCTATTTGGTAGAAAAAGATGGAATCTAAATTATAGGTTTGTGCATTGGGATATGCATCTAGCCATAAAACTTTTTCGGATTCGCTAATGGTTGT
>JAHDBT010000503.1 GCA_020630215.1 Bacteroidota bacterium | reverse complement strand
ATTTGTCGCTACAAGAAGGAACAGTTGGGTTAATTAAAATCACTCTGCATCGTTTAACAGAAAATTTTTTATGTTGAATTTTATGTTCAATATTCAAAAATACATTTATTATTTGCTTCAAATAGGGTACATTTTTGGGCATTTGTTGAACCTATAATGGTTCAATTATGCTATTTTAATAACAAAACACTAAATAAAACGAATATAAGCAGATGTTTAGATAACATTTTTGTTACAATATATTGTGACTTGTACTCAATTTTAGCAATTGAATTGGTATTTTTTTGGGGTAATTGATATGAGATTTACGTTTTTTGACTTTAAAATGACACTCAAATAGTCCTTTTTGACTGCTCAAGGAACTCAGTTTATTAAGGGCTAACTGTTTAGTCATTTTTTTCGTATATTTCTGAAATAGGGATAGTAGTAGTAGAAGCAGCGTTTGAGATAAGGTATTGCGGCTTTCGCCCAATAATAATGAGAAGTGGATAATTAAGTTACTTCTTATCATTCATAATAGTTTTTAATGCAACATTTTGTGCTAGTTTTGACTTGCAATATTACTATAATATGCTGAATTTTTCATGCTCCATAAAATAAGCATGCATAACCTTTACCTAAGTATGACTATCGTTATACTCGGCTGTAAAAAATTAATCTCTAAACATCTGCTTGTTATTTCCAAAAGGTTCTGACGTTAGCTACTGAATATTGGTCACCTTTAAAGGAGGACTGATGCTAATTATAAAACCTAAAATTGGAAATTTTAATGGCAAAAATACGAATTGATTGACTATCACCATAGGTTTTGCTTGTTTTTTTTTAAACTCGACCATTAATATAGGCATTTGTACATGAGTGTTTTTTAATTGAACTAGTTACTATTTTAAGCAAAATAGGCTGCTATTACCCAATATATTGGCAAAGAATTCTATATAATGCTTATTTTTTAAACATTGATGGTTGCTTTTATCCTATGTAAACATTTATTAACTATTACATTTTAGCAAAAAAAAATCTTTTCCCCTTTTCCTCTACTCCTCTTCTATGCTAATTTACCAATTTTATTTTGCTTTGATTGGTATTCGCAAGGCTTTTGCTTATCTTTAAGGCACATTGAATAATGTAAAATCAGTTTCACAAAATACTGACTTACAAACGCTTAATTAATTCACTTATTTTTATACCCCTCCTAATTTTTCATCAACTATGCCAGATTTTTGCCATTTACATTGTCATACTCAGTTTTCGTTACTTGATGGAGCTGCCAGTATTCAGAACATGATTAATAAAGCGGTACAGGATGAACAGAAGGCCGTTGCAATTACCGATCACGGAAACATGTTTGGCGCATTTCAGTTTTATTCTAAAGCTACTAAGGCTGGCATCAAACCCATTATTGGCTGCGAGGTATATATTGTGGAAGACCGATTTCAACAATCGTTTACCCAAGGAAGGAAAGACAAGCGTTATCACCAATTACTCCTCGCCAAAAACGAACAGGGATATAAAAACCTGTCTCGAATATGTTCTACTGGTTTTACAGAAGGCATGTATCGTACTTTTCCTCGTGTTGATATGAGCATTATTAGAAAATACAGCGAAGGTATTATTGCCACTTCTTGCTGTATAGGAGCGATGGTACCGCAGGCCATTATTTTTAAAGGCGAGGAAGCAGCAGAAAAAATATTACTGGACTTTGTTGATATTTACGGCGAGGATTATTACATCGAACTCCAACGACATTTTATACAAGATATTGATGGCACGGGAATTAGTCAAGAGGATGTGAACCAAGTGTTATTGAAACTGGCTAAAAAGCACAATATTAAGGTGATTGCCACTAATGACTCTCACTATGTAGAAATGGACGACTCTTATGCACACGATATTTTGCTGTGTATTAATACGGGTAATTATAAAAGTACGCCCATTGGTTACAATAAAGGGCAGCGCTTTGGTTTTCCCAACAATCAGTTTTGGTTTAAAACCAAAGCCGAAATGTATAAAATTTTTGAGGATATACCTTATGCCCTAGAAAACACTATCGAAATTTTTGATAAAATAGAAACGCCCAGTTTAAAGCGAGATATTTTAATGCCCAATTATGTGATTCCTCAAAACTTTACCGACCAAGATGACTATTTACGGCATTTGTGTTTTGAAGGGGCCAAACAACGCTATGGCGAAATAACCAGCGATATTAGTGAACGCCTCGACCATGAGCTGAAGATTATTAAAAACATGGGCTTTCCGGGCTATTTCCTAATTGTACAAGATTTTATTAAAGCCGCTAAACAAATTGATGTAGCCGTTGGACCTGGGAGGGGTTCTGCCGCAGGTTCGGTAGTTGCTTATTGTACCGAAATTACCAACATCGACCCCATTAAATACAACCTGCTTTTTGAGCGTTTCCTAAATCCAGAAAGGGTAAGTATGCCCGATATTGATATTGACTTTGATGATGAAGGCCGACAAAAGGTGATTGATTATGTGGTAGACAAATATGGTAAAAACCAAGTAGCTCAAATTATTACCTATGGTACGATGGCCGCTAAAAGCTCTATTAAAGATGTAGCACGAGTACTAGAACTTCCTTTAGCCGATGCCAATAAAATAGCCAAGTTGGTACCTGATGTTCCGGGAACCAGTCTTAAATCTGCTTTTAAAGAAGTACCCGAATTACAGGCATTTCGCTCTGCAGAAAGTACGCCTTATGGCACGACTTTAAAAATGGCGGAATCGCTAGAGGGTTCGGTGCGACACAGAGGGATACATGCGGCTGGGGTTATTATTGCTCCCGATGATTTGATGGAGTATATTCCCGTATGTACCTCTAAAGATTCGGATTTGTGGGTGACTCAGTTTGATGGCAAAGTGGTAGAAGATGCAGGCATGTTAAAAATGGATTTTTTAGGATTAAAAACCCTAACCATTATTAAAGATGCCATTACCAATGTTCACAACCGTTTTAGCAATGAAGAAATTGAAGCCGCTACCCCAAATGTAATTAACCCCGAATCTAAGATTATAGATCCCGACCTGATTGCCGAACAACTCCTGGATAAAAAAACCTATGAACTATTTCAAAAAGGAGAAACAGTTGGCGTGTTCCAGTTTGAATCGACAGGAATGCAGAAATACTTAAAGGAATTAAAACCTACTAATATTGAAGACCTTATTGCGATGAACGCCTTGTATCGTCCTGGTCCGATGGATTATATTCCTTCATTTGTAAACCGGAAGCATGGACGAGAAAAGGTAGATTATCCGCACGAATGGCTGGAACCGATCTTAAAGCCCTCCTATGGTATTATGGTTTATCAGGAACAGATTATGCAAACGGCCCAAATTATGGCGGGCTACTCTTTAGGGCAAGCAGATATTTTGAGGCGAGCAATGGGGAAAAAGAAACTGGAAGAGATGCAACGGCAACGGGTTATTTTTAGGGAAGGTGCTGGCAAAAAAGGCGTGGCAGAACAAAAGGCAGATGAAATTTTTGATATTATGGAAAAGTTTGCGGCTTATGGTTTTAACCGTTCGCACTCTGCTGCCTACTCGGTAGTAGCTTTTCAAACGGCCTTTTTAAAAGCCCACTACCCTGCCGAATACATGGCATCGGTACTGACGCATAATATGAACGACATTAAAAAAATTAATTTCTTTTTAAATGAATGTAACCGCATGAACCTTACCACTCGCCTGCCCGATATAAACGAAAGTAAGGTGAAATTTACGGTAAATGCCAAAGGAGAAATTTTATATGCCCTAGCAGCTATTAAAGGGGTAGGAGAAGCCGCCGTAGAGGAATTGATGCAAGTACGTGCTAAACACGAAAAATTTACTAGCATTTTTGATTTAGCCACCAAAGTAAACCTCCGCACTTTTAATAAACGCTGTTTTGAAAGCTTAGTGTATGCCGGTGCGTTTGATTGTTTTAAAGGCGTTAACCGTTCGCAATATTTCCATGTGCCAGACCATCAGCAACAAAACCTGATTGAAAAGGCACAAAAGTATGGCAACAGTTATAAAAAAGGATTAGCAACGGCACAGTCGTCTTTATTTGGAATGAGTTTAATGGACAGCGTAGAAGAACCCGATATTCCAGAATGTGAAGAATGGACACCAATTAAACGCCTCAATCACGAACGAGATGTAATTGGGATTTACTTATCGGGACACCCCTTGGATAGTTTTAAGGTAGAAATTGATAGCTTTTGCAATACAACGCTAGAAAACTTACCTAACTGTAAAAACAGAGATATTGCCGTTGGAGGTATTGTTATGGAAAGCATACATAAAGTAAGTAAAAATGGTAAACCTTTTGGACGATTTATCATAGAAGATTATTCGGGCAATTTTGAAATTTCTTTATTTGGGGAAGACTATGTTAACTTTAAAAACTATTTTGAAAATGGTAGCTTCCTTTTTATTAAAGGACACTACAAACCCAATTGGCGAGGCGATAGCTTTGAATTAAAAATTGGGCAAGTAAAACTCCTCTCCTCTTTACTAGAAGAATATGCCAGAGCCATTACCCTAAAAATTGCCCTCACCCAAATAAACGATGACATGATTATGGAATTGCTGCACTTGTGCAACCGCTACCCAGGCAAAATGGTGGTTAACTTTAAAGTAATTGATATTGCCGAACGCAGTGATATAGATTTATACTCTAAAGAATTTAAACTAGCCGCCGACCCCGATGTTTTTAGGGCTATTGAAGCTATGGATGGGGTGATGTTTAAATTGAATTAGCTTTTGATACTGGGAGATAGTAATTGGTATCGGGTAGTTAGTATTAAGCGGCTTCCCTTTGCTACGTCGTTTTAAAAAGAAGAAGATTTAATTGTGTGCTAAAACAATATATTATCGATCAATCAAAAGGATTGTTCTTTTATTAATGTGAACTAGAGATTAGCATGGTGAACCGCTAACTGTGCGACCTCGCTGAGGTCGAGGCGATAAATCCGTTGTTTCCTAACATACTACGACCTCGCTGAGGTCAGTTTTAATCGCTAAAGACCTCAGCGAGGTCGTAGTATGTTAGCCAATAAATACAATTAAGCGACTATTGACCTCAGCGAGGTCACACAATCTTTCCAGTTAAGTAACCTTTAAAAAATAAATCCGACAATTTGTACGTAGAGGTTTTGTGCTTAGACAAGGC
>JAHDBT010000502.1 GCA_020630215.1 Bacteroidota bacterium | reverse complement strand
TTCTTCGATGATGTTTTTCCATAGGGTATCGTAATCCGTTGGGATTAGCGAAGGGAGTGCTTCCTTCATACATGTGTTATTATACGTTATTTTAAATGGGGGAATACTGTTTGACGAAGATAATGTTTTTTTGGATAAATGCTAATTTTTTTGGGAATTTTGTGATGTAAAATTAAGGGAAAGAATTAAGCTTTGTGCTTGTTTTTTAATACAGTCCCCCCAAAAAACTCACACAAGCAACCCCTACTCCACCCCAACCGTTCTCTAAACACACTATGCACCAAGCAACAAACGTTTAAAGAAAAATAGTTATCACCAACTTTATGTTTTCATTACTCAATTTAAAACCTTATCTTTGCACCCCATGATTCAAAAACTTGTTAATATATTAGGCATCATTTTTTTAGTAGCATTGCTAAGTGCTTGCGATCCCTATCAAAAGTTACTTAAAAGCAGCAATTACGACTTAAAATATACCAAAGCCAAAGAGTTTTACAATGCTGGGCAATACAGCAAAGCCATTCCTTTGTTTGAAGAGCTAATGATACGGCACAAAGGAACTAAAGAAGCCGAAAAATTGTATTATTTTTATGCCTACTGCTACTATGGTGATGAGGATTATTTGTTTGCGAGTCATTACTTTAAAAACTTTTTAGACTACTTCCCTACCAGCAAATTTGCGGAAGATGCACAGTTTATGATTGCCTACAGCTTTTATAACATGTCGCCCAAACCATCGCTCGAACAAACGTACTCCGAAAAAGCTATTGAAGCATTTCAACTGTTTATCAACACTTATCCTTATAGCAAAAAAGTGGAAGAAGGCAATGCCTTAATTGATGAACTGCGTGATAAGCTCGAAAAAAAGGCCTTTGCTAGTGCCAAGTTGTACTATGATACTCGCAACTATAAAGCCGCTGCTACCGCCTACAAAAACTTATTGCAAGGCTTCCCAGATACCGACCATAAAGAAGACATCCTCTTTTCTATTACTAAGTCGTACTATCTGTTGGCCAATAAAAGCATACAATCTAAAAAATTAGAACGCTACAACTTAGCAGTTGATGCCTACATTAATTTTATAGATTTGTATCCTAAAAGCAAATTAGTAAGAGAAGCAGAACGTATTTACGACACCTGCTTAACACAAATAGATAAAATCAAGGAAAAGGAAAGTCAAAAACAAAATCAAAAACAAAATCAAAATGGCTAAAAAGAAAAATTATACTATTTCTCCACACATCGAATCACAAGATGTGTCGGATATTGCAGAAGTAACGGGCAATGTTTATGAATCGTTGGCCGTAATTGGTAAACGCTCTCGCCAAATTTCTCGCGACTTAAAAGAAGAGTTGCAATCAAAGTTAAATGAGTTTGCTTCTACAACAGATAGCCTAGAGGAGATTCATGAAAATAAAGAACAAATTGAAATCTCTAAGTTTTATGAGCGTATGCCACATCCTACATTGCTGGCCCTCGAAGAATTTATGGACGACAAAATACACCACCGAAGAGCGACCAAACAAGAAATTGAAGCCAAAGAAGCTCGTCGCCGTCAACGCAACAGCAATCGTAAAGGTGGAAAACGTTAAGCAACCACCATTTTCAATACTATTATTATACCGCCTTGCAATGCCTGTCAACAATCAGACATTGCGAGGCGTTGTGTTTTTATAGATTTGCGGCTTTACTTTTGTAGCAGGTACTTTTGCAGAAAGTAGAAAAACTTATTTTTGTAGCAGGTATTTTTGTAGAAAGTAGAAAGCTGCTAATCGCTCGAAACTATCCCTTTACTTTCAGCAAAGCGTACCTGCTACGTTCTACTAAAAAAAAACAGTATGTTAAAAGGCAAAAAAATATTACTCGGTATTTGTGGAAGTATTGCCGCCTATAAAGCCGCATTTTTAACCCGATTGTTGGTTAAACAGGGTGCCGATGTACGAGTAATTATGACCCAATCGGCAAGCGACTTTATCAGTCCTTTAACCCTATCTACGCTTTCTAAAAACGAGGTTGTTAGCAGCTTCTTTACCAACCAGGAACAGCAATGGAACAATCATGTAGCGCTAGGTTTATGGGCAGACATAATGTTAGTTGCACCAGCATCGGCCAACACGCTTGCTAAAATGGCCAATGGCTTTTGCGATAATGTATTAACGGCAACTTACTTATCGGCACGTTGCCCCGTTTTTGTAGCACCTGCTATGGATTTAGATATGTGGCTGCATCCTTCCACCCAACGCAATATACAAGCTTTATTAGCCGCAGGAAATCAACTCATCCCTGTAGAGGATGGAGAACTTGCCAGTGGATTGGTAGGCAAAGGTCGTTTAGCCGAACCCGAAAATATTGTGCAGTTCCTAGCATCCTATATCAACAGTTCGCAAAACGGACAAGCGCAAGTACATGCAGATATGCCCACGAGCAACAGCAAGGATTCGCTTCCATTGGCAGGTAAAAAAGTACTCATTACCGCTGGTCCAACCTACGAACCCATCGACCCCGTGCGTTTTATTGGCAATCGTTCTTCTGGAAAAATGGGCATTGCCTTAGCAGAAGCTGCACAAAAAAAAGGAGCCAAAGTATGTATTGTACTAGGACCAACCGAACTACGTCCTAGCCATCCTGCAATTGAGGTAATTAGCGTACAAACTGCCGAAGAAATGTATCAGGCAACCGTTACCCAATTTGCCGATACCGATATTGGCATTTTAGCCGCCGCCGTAAGCGACTATACGCCCGCACAAATAAGTGATGTAAAAATTAAGAAAAAAACCAATAACCTGAGCCTAGAATTGGTAAAAACCAAAGACATCCTTAAACATTTGGGCAGCATTAAACAAGCACCACAATTCCTAGTAGGTTTTGCCCTCGAAACCAATAACGAACTCGAAAATGCCAAAGCCAAACTCACCAAAAAAAATCTAGACTTTATTGTCCTTAATTCCTTGCAAGATAAAGGCGCAGGTTTTAGGCATAATACCAATAAAATAACTATCTTAGACAAATACAATAATATAGAAAAATACCAGTTAAAATCTAAACAGGACGTAGCAAAGGATATTATCCAAAAAATTGTTACATTTATGCCTGTTGAAACTAGTAGCTAATCAAAAGTTATATATCATGAAACATATTTTTGGACTAATTATAGCAGCACTCTGTTGTTTGGGTGTGTCCTATACTACGCAAGCACAGGAGTTAAATGCAACTGTTAATGTAGAAGCGATTAAACTACAAACGGCAGATAGTAAAATTTTTAAAACTTTTGAAAACGATGTTCGAGAGTTTTTAAATGGTCGTAAATGGACAGATGATAGTTTTAAACCCGAAGAGCGTATTGAGTGCAATTTTCAGTTTACCATTACCGAAGAACTTAGCAGCAACCGTTTTAGAGCGCAAGTATCTATTCAATCAAGCCGCCCAGTATTTAAATCTGCCTACGAGTCGATGATGTTTAACCACAACGATAAGCTAGTAGAGTTTGAATATGTAGAATACCAACCAATAGATTATAACGACAATACATTTACCAACGATTTAGGTTCTATATTGGCCTACTATGCTTATGTAATTATTGCTTATGATTACGATAGCTTTGCTAAAAACGGTGGCACTCCTTATTGGACCAAAGCCCAAACGGTGGTTAACAATGCCCAAAATTCGCAAATAAAAGGATGGCAGGCTTTTGATGGCACTCGTAACCGTTATTGGCTCGTAGAAAACTTATTAGATAGCCGTCATCGTGCTATGCGTACTGCCTTTTACAACTATCACCGTTTAGGTTTAGATATGATGCAGGAAAGTGTTGGCGGAGGCCGTTCCTCTGTAAAAAGTGCCATCAAAGCAATAGAAGGAGTACATAATGACATTCCAAACTCGATGGCAGTTGATGTATTTTTAATGGCTAAAAAAGATGAAGTAATTGGTATTTTTGGCGACGGAAAAGTAGCCCCTACCGAAAAAATGTTGGTGCTCAATAGCATGAGTAAAATGGACCCTTCTAATGCTTCGCAATACAGCAAAATAAACAACTCTATAGGCAAAGGTGGCATGATGCAGCAAAACCCCGCTTTTGATAATAACAACAACAACTTTAATATGCCTGGTAGCCGCAGTATGCCGAAAAAAGGACGGTAGTTTTTGGTACTTGGATAATAATAAAAGGCATTCTTTTTAAAAGGATGCCTTTTTTTTATAGCTCTTTGTTATAAAATTTTGCGAATCAATAATTTCTTTCTTACATTGCCTTATCAACCCCTAAAATTACCAAATAAAAAACATTGGCAATTATGATAAACATTGGCAAAATACAAATCGCAGGTTTAAACCCCGATGATTTCATCCAAATACACCTCAACTATACCGATAAAAACGAGGTGAACTTTAGCAGTCAAACAACAACAAAAGCTGCTAATTGGGAACATTATATACATGGTATTGGCCGCCATGAATTGCCTCCCGAGTTTGATAAAACAGATATTTATCTGCAAACACAAATTTTTACGCATGGCGGCAAGCAACTTCTAAGTTTTGATACCGTGCAATTACCCAACCTATACATCCCACTAAAATTTCAGGTATTTCATATAGGCGAACAATTGGGGCAGGGCAGTAATATTAGTGATGCACAAGTAAAGTCGGCAGTTGATAGACTGAACTACGATTTTGCGCCTTCGGGCATTCAATTTATACTAAAAGATATTAACAGAGTTAACCTCAGCCAAAACGAAAAATATCGAAACTTTGGCTTGCACTACAAACAAAGGAAAGGCTTAACAATGCCACAAATTTTAACCCTACTAGGAAAACAACTCAACAATGCCCAATGCATGAGCATTATTAGTGCTACACAATACGATGGTAATAAAGGACGAGGAGGAATGCAAGGATTTGCCCATTTGCCAGGCAAACGCCGAGGCTACTTAACCGTACTAGCCAATACCATTGGCACAACAGGCAAACTAAAACATCCACGCGATTTTCAAACAGTATTAACCCACGAAATGGGACACCGTTTAGGCTTAGGCCACACCAAAGAAAAATTTAATTACATGTCGGCAAACTTTAGGTTTCACAATAGCTTTAGCACCGACCAAACTCGTAAAATGCGACGAGTAGCACGAAAGAGGTATCGCAAAATTGTAAAACGAGAGCTTGCACCAAAAGTTAAGCCAGCAAATCCGCCATTAGTTTAATTAA
>JAHDBT010000501.1:2749-5221 GCA_020630215.1 Bacteroidota bacterium | reverse complement strand
CCTGCTATTGTTAAAGCAGACGATGATTTTCTTTACGTATTAAAATTTAGGGGGGCTGGACAAGGAAAAAAAGCACTGATTGCCGAGTTTATTGGTGGTGAATTAGCACGAGCGATTGGCCTGCAAGTCCCCGAATTGGTGTTTATGAATCTGGATGACTCTTTTAGCAAAACGGAGCCAGATGAAGAGATACAGGATTTACTAAAATTTAGTGTGGGACTTAATTTGGGTTTGCATTTTTTATCAACTGCAATCACCTTCGACCCCCTAGTTTCTATTGCAGATTCTGAAACGGCTTCCAAAGTAGTGCTGCTCGATAGCATCATCACCAATATTGACCGAACCGCCAAAAACACCAACTTATTAAATTGGCGCAACGAGTTGTGGCTTATCGATCATGGTGCGAGTTTGTATTTTCACCATAATTGGCCCAATTGGGAAGACCATTTGAGTCGCACTTTTCCTGCGGTAAAAAACCATGTGCTTTTAGAACGAGCCAATCATTTATCCGAAGCCGCTACAACAATTAAAAGCTCCATCAACACGGATAAAATTACCGAAATAGTTGCCAACATACCCGAAGATTGGCTACTAGAAGCCTCCAATCCTTTTAGCCCCGACGAAATGAGAACTGCTTACATTGCCTTTATTAATGCGAAGTTAGCTAATATTGATTCACTAGTTAAAGAAGCCAACGATGCAAAATAAATATACCTTTGAGTTCGCCATTATTAGAGTGGTTCCGAAAGTAGAACGAGCAGAGTTTTTTAATGTTGGAGCGATTCTTTTTTCTAAACGAAAAAAATATTTGGGCATAAAATATCAAGTTAATCCAAAAAAATTAGCTGCTTTTTCGGAGGAAATTGATATGGAGTTTTTAAATAATTACTTAAAAGCTTGGGAGCTGGTTTGCAAGGGCGAGCCTTGTGGTGGAGCCATTGGTAAAATGGAATTGGCTGCTCGGTTTCGTTGGTTAACGGCTTCTAGGAGTACCATTATTCAAAGCTCTAAAACCCATCCTGGTTTATGCACCGATCCTCAAAAAACATTGGACGAAATTTTTGATAAATATGTTTTATAATTTTTTTAAAAACTCTAATAACAATACATAATTATGGAAACAACAAACCCTATCCTATTCAAAACCCAAAGGTTATGGATAAGCCGACTACAGAAAAAAGACCAATTACACTTCCACGAATTGCTAACCAATCCTGCAATTATTAACCCCATACCACAGCCTGAAATGACCGAAGCCGAAATTCTAAACGTGTTTGAAGAACAACTGAATAACGACTCCGCAATACTAAAAAACAACCGCAATGCTATAGGCGTTTACGAAAAAGGAAAGGAAGAATTAATTGGACTTTTTTTACTGCTGGTGAACAACGAAAATGATAGAGAATTAGGGTATCGTTTTAGGCCGCCTTATTGGGGAAAAGGATATGGTACGGAATTAACCAAAGGAATAATCAACTATGTTTTTGATGAGTTAGCACTAGACAAAATTACGGCGGATGCGTGTACAGAAAATCTACCATCGGTAAAAATTCTGACAAAGTTTTTAGATCCTGTTAAAGAATTTACAAATGAGGTAACTGGAAAACTAGATAGACGATATGAATTAAAAAAGGAAAATTGGGGTTAAGGTACGAGGAATAAATAGCTCTACTACAATCTACTGTCACCCCATCATATCCCAAAGGTAAAAACAAAAAAAATGAACCGCCTCCTGCTATTACTATCCCTCCTGCTATTTACCTGCATCGCTTGCAAAAATCAGCCTAGTAACACCAAACAAACAGATCTTCCTATTGCTCCTGCTCCTGTTCCTGTTCCTGCTCCTAGTAACAAAGTAAAATTAATTAAACATTTACAAGCGTTAAAATTACCCAAAGATTCTAATCATAATTACGCATCCATCAAAAAAACGATTGAGGCAACTAGAATAAAATTAAACGCAAAAAATTTACCAATAGATTCTATAAGTCGTATTTTTAAAAAATCGTTACTTCATAGAATCATACCATTTTGGGAAGGAACGGCATGGTCTTTTACAGGACATACCTCAAAGCCCAAAGTAGGGGAAATTGCTTGTGGTTATTTTGTATCTACCACTTTACAAGATGTAGGTGTAAAAGTAAACAGATATAAATTAGCACAACAAAGTCCAATAAATGAAGCCAAAAGTTTGGCAATTAACTCCAAGGTAATTACCATTGCAGAAGACTCCAAAAGTAAAAACATAGCAGCCATTAAGCAACATTTACCGCCAGGCATCCATTTTATTGGCTTTAACCAAAGTCATGTTGGTTATATTTTAAAAGAACAAGATCAATTATACCTAATACACTCCAATTACCTCAATGCTAAAGGAGTGGAAATTGAAGCCATTGAAAAATCAGTTGTGTTCTCCTCTTATAGCAAATTCTATCTGGTAGCATTAAGTACCAATAAACACTTTTTAAAAAA
>JAHDBT010000501.1:0-2649 GCA_020630215.1 Bacteroidota bacterium | reverse complement strand
CTATTGAAATAAGCCTCAATAATGTAACTTTAAGGCAGGCATTATGAAAAAATAAAAAATGAGCGAGCGTTAAATAGATGACATTTTACAATTAGCAAAAAAATTACACCTAAATATACTTTAAAGCGGGTAACAATTGGCTAAAAAAATATCAAAAATAAAAAAATCACTACAATGATCGAAAATTATATCAATATTAATAGCTATTTTGACTATAAAATAATGAACCAAAATACAAGACAACAATGTACAATAGAAGAACTTAATGAAAACTTACCTAAATCGTTAGTAGCACTAGAAACCTCTAAAGATAAAAATATAGCTATCCCAAAAGAAGTACAAAAAAGTTTAGCGCAATTTAGACCAACGCCACTATTTAGAGCCAAAAAACTGGAACAAGCTATTGGAACAACTTGTGAAATTTATATAAAAAACGAAGGCTATAATCCATCAAATACACATAAAGCTAATAGTGCCTACTTAATTGCTCATTTATGTGCTAAAGACCATATTAAACGAATTGTAACCGAAACAACTGGAAACTGGGGAATAGCACTCGCAATAGCTTGCAAAAAATTTAATATTGATTTTATATCCATGATTGACGAAACAAGCAATCGTATTAGACCCGACCGAAAAACAATAATGGAAAGGCATGGAGCAAACGTTAAAGTAATTCAACACTATAATTCTCCTGGCGACTTGCTTGTTTTATCGGCCGACAATGCTATTGAATATGCAAAAAATTTAGAAGATACTGTTTATATATTTGGAAGTGTTTATGGCTATTTTGTTATTCCTCAAACCATAATAGGGATAGAGGCAGCATTGCAATTAGAAGCAATAGGTAGATACCCTGATATTATTGTTGGCAGTTGTGGCGGCGGAGCTAATTTATTAGGTACTGCTGCTCAATTTATAAGTAATCATATAGAACTAGGAAAAAATATTGAAATTTTTGCGTCCGAATCTGTTCATTGTCCTATATTAAGTAATGGAGTGGCCAGTACTTACTCTATAGATAGCCAAAATTATTATCCTTTAATTGAAACGTATGGCATTGATGGTTTATTAAATCCCGACATATACATAGGCGGATTAGGCTCCACAATTGTAGCACCTGCCGTTGCTCATTTTCACCAAAAAGGACTCATTAAATCAGATACCTTTACCCAACAACAAGCACAAACTGCTACACAACTTTTCTTTAATTCTGAAAAAATTAAGGTGGCTTTAGAAACAGGTTATCAATTAGCAGGTTTAATACAAAAAGCAAAAGAAAATGACCATAAAGTTTTATTGGCAAATATTAGTTGTGCCAATTAACCTGCCCAAATAAGTTTATCAAACTAATAAGTTACTTACATATTTATTTTCAGCTGATGCGGAATCCTTTAAGTAGTCCAATAAAATTAGCCTCCATATTGTGAAAAAAAAGATTAAATAAATGAACCAATTATTAGAAAAAAAGGGTTAACTAAATACTGATGCTATTCTATTTACCCCTCTATCTAACAATAGCATCATAAACGCTCAATAAACCTACCATTCTTAGTAAAATCAATAACATTTTACATTGATAAGGAAATAACAAATAGCCTAAATATTGCAGTTAAAAAATAGAAAGAAAATTATTAATTAAGTACGCATTAAAATCTAAAAGATATGAGAACTCAATTAATTGCCGCCGTTATTTTCCTTTTTTCCAGTTTATCAACCTGGGCGCAACCAAATTCTTCTTCTTGCTTTTTACTCAATTTAAACAAAGGCAGCCAGTTATTTTTGCAAGGCGAAAAACATTACCAGGAAGCACAACAGGCTTTTGAAAAAGCAATAGTAAAAAAAAGTAAGGAGACAGATTTATCAAATTATGTATTAGCTAGATTATCGCAATATCAGGTAATCAAAAAAAATTATGCCGAAGCCATACAGCTCCTCGAACAAAGTATTAAAAAAGGAGCAAAATGGAAGACGATTAGTTATTTATATCAAAATGCGCCCACATTTACCGCAACCAAAGAATGGAAAGCATTGGAAGAACGCTACGACGAACTACATGGCTATTGGATGGTTCATAATTTTGACCTAGACTACTATACCGTTATCACCCAAATGGATGCTTTTGAACAATTTTTTGTTAAAAAAATGGTAGACTATGATGCAGAAAATGCGGAACAGATGAAGGAAATTAGAACAAATATTATAAAAGAAAACACTAAACAGACCAAACAGTTAATAGAAGAAAAAGGCTATCCTAATATGGATGCAATTGGACTTGATGCCGCATTTAGTTATCTGATTATTATTGTACACTCTGGTCAAGTAGATAGTACTACCTGGACTTATTTTGAACCCATATTAAAAGAGCAATTAGTTATAGGTAATATCAGCCCTAATTTTTATGCTCAAACAATAGATAGTTGGCGAAACAGTTTCGACTTACCTAGCATTTATGGTCATACGCATACAAAAACAGGTTACAAACCTATTAAAAACATTAAAGAAATAGATCATCGTAGACTCTCCATAGCGCTACCTCCCTTAGCTGAACGTGCCAAAAAACTAAATAAAAAACTACCCACAGACTACCAAGTTTTATCAGATAAGGAAATAGCAAAGTATTATCAGTATTGTGATTAATAATATTGG
>JAHDBT010000500.1 GCA_020630215.1 Bacteroidota bacterium | reverse complement strand
CACAAACTTGGATGCCTTTGGGTGTACCGCCTCCTAGAGGTCCATCAATAACCCCCGCAATGTACAAATCACCACAATTGGCAGAACGACAAAATTCAGGTGCGCCGTCGTTTATCCATGTAGTAATAGCAGCTATATCAGCTGCGCTTACACTTCCCCCCGCACCAGGAGGCATTGGATTACCACAGCCAGTTCCAAGTGTGGAACCATCTATTTTTTGTATTAGCAAACTATTAGCTGCGTCCAGTTCTGCAACTTCTTCAATTCCACAAGTACTACCAGCATTTCCAGCGTTTCCACCTGTAATAACTACATTATTATAGTCTGATAAATTTAGACCGCCATTTCCACCATGACAGCCTGTACAGCCATTAGCTGTAAAAATAGTTACCATGTCGGCAAACTCATAAGTGCCATCCGAACACGATTGCGCTTGGACATTGTTAGTTGGCGATAATGCGACTATCGCCACCATCATTAAAAATAGGGAAAGTAATTTCTTCATAAGGTTGTTTAAATTTTTTGGAATTATACGTATACTTATTCTATGTTATAATTGAAATGTATTTAAACTTTAGAAACCTTATTAGCAAAAATGAGAAATGATATGCTTATAAAAAGCATCGAGGAGGGATAGAAACAATGAGGAAAGCAAACCCGAAGCAGGTCTGCCTTACTCAAACTTTCTCATAATAATTTGCTTTATAGGGTAATTTTTTCTTAATATTCAAAGCAGAAATTAAGAAATTTGTTTGTTTTATGCCTAGCAAAAGTTCTCTTTTTGATTAGACATTGGCAAAGTTAGTATTTATAGGTTAAAACACCTAATAAGTATTATAAAAATGATTTGTTTTTATTTTTTTCTGCAATAAATGACCTCTGTTTAACAAAATAAAAATCTTGAAGCATCTGATAGAGCATTTTTCAAAAAATGCGATAAAATTAGTTAGGAGCGTCAATTTACATAGCACCTGTTTACTAATTGTTCTTGCAGTAATAGCGTATTACACGCTTATTCTTCTAATCACTTTTAAAAAAGTCCTTATTCTACTGCAAAGTTACAACATAAACTATTAATAGTAGGTGTACATTTTTTGCTAAAAGTTGGGCATCTTTTTTTTGTTTTTCAAAAGCCAGCAATTCAATTAAAACCATAACCTCTTATCAATCAATTATTTATATTTTTACAAAACAACACTTTGTTGTTTGTTTGTTGAATAACCCTGTCTTTATTTAATGTTTTGGTAACAAAAAAATAATAATATTGACACTTAAACACCAATACATTAGTTTTAGTTTTTTAAGAGATTAAATTTACAGAGGTACGCTTCTGTACTAACAATAAAACTGTCTATGGACTTATAAATGTCTATGTCCATGCCCCCTACTTAGTCTATGCTTTTACTAAAATTAAAAAAGCATAAATAAAAGGCATGGCAAAAATTACCGCATCAAATCGGTCTAGTATGCCACCATGTCCAGGCATAATATTGCCAGAGTCTTTTACGCCAATACTGCGTTTAAATAGCGATTCGACCAAATCGCCTAGGCTGCCAAAAACAGCTACGATGAGTCCAATACCTAACCATACAGTAGTGCTAAATGCCTGTGGGAATAATTGCCCTAATATAATGGCTATTAGCAAAGTACTTAGCCCCCCTCCCATACTTCCTTCCCAAGTTTTGTTGGGCGATACTCGCTTAAACAAAGGGGTTTTACCAAATGCTTTTCCTGTAAAATAAGCCATTACATCGTTGGCCCATAATAGGGCAAAAATACCAAAGATGCGGTTGGGGTTAAAGGTGTTGTTATAATTGGCTACAGCTATCATTAAGCCAAAAGGAAGGGCAATGTATGCGAGGGCAATGAGGTTAAATCCTACTCGCACAAATGGATTTTCGGCACCTGCAAATAGCTCTTTTAAAAATAGGCAGAAGATAATGGGTAGTATCCAAGCTAATTGTTTGAGTTCTAGTAATTGAGCTGCTGTACCTGCTATTAGCAGGTAGACAATACTGGACACCAACATAAGCAACCATTTTTCTTCGGTAGGGGTATGGTGCTGGTTGTAAGGATATTTTTGAATAAGGTTTTGATACTCCCATGCGCCTAGAAGCGTTAGTAGCAAAATAATGCAAATAAAGGTATAAATGCTTATATACAAACAGGCAATCAATACTGCTGCCATTGTTAGTCCAGATGCAATTCTTGTTCGTAGTTTTTTATCCATACTTATACTCATAGCTCGCTCCTTTTTATTTTTAGTAGTCAGTGGTCAGACCATTCGCTTGCGCTCATTGTCAGAACGCTACGCTGTCAGTTTTTATAGGCTGACGCAGGTGGTATAACCCAAATTATTGTTTACAACTTTTTGTCCATAGCATTATGTTAATGCTCATAGCTCGCTCCTTTTTATTAAATGACTTGCTCTTAGTACATTTTCTCGTTGTACATATATCTCTATTTCGCCAAACATGTACATCGCGTCTTGTTTGTTAATTACCACGCTTTTAATGCCTTCCTCTAACAAAATACCTTGTACAATTTGCACGAGGTAGGTTTGGTTAGTTGCATATACTCGTTGCCAATCTTTTTCCATTTTTTTTTGTTTAGTGAAAAGGGATAAATAAATCAGGTCAGTATGTGCGATTGTTTTTTTCAAGATATGAACGAACGATTTTTACGCACGTAAAATAAATATCCCTTTGGATATTTAAGTGTAGAGAACCGCTTGCGGAATAAAAGAAGCACAGTAATAGCGGGCTATTACGAGCATTTGTAACGCAGGATTGGAGAAAACAATAAGCATAATGGCCTGATTTATTTTGTCACTTTCACTTATGTTTGTAAAGACCTAGGAATTTATCTCCGGATACTCCCTTCTATTAAACCTCCAACAAAGGTCTTTCTTCCCTGTTAAATTGCTTATAAAATATTATAGATCCCACTACCAAAATAGCCAAACTAATCAAAACAGCAGGTATCGGAATAGTTGCATCTACATCGAGCCCTCCGTCGGTCATTCCCATTGATTGAGCAACGTAATACCCAACTACCTGAAATCCATTGTTCATAAAATGCCCAATAATAGGATACCATAAGCTGCCACTCCAATAAAACAAATAACCAAACATGGCTCCTAAAAACATACGAGGTAAAAAGCCATAAAATTGAAAATGGAAAAAACTAAATAAGGCAGCCGTTAACCATATGGCTAGGTGCGGTTTTTTAGTCCACTCCTGTACTAGTTGTTGTAAAGCTCCTCTAAACAGCAACTCCTCTCCTATGGCAGGAATAATGGCAATCATCAATATATTTAATAGTAAACCGCCAATGCCATTGACTTCCAAAAACATCATAATTAGTTTTTCCCCCTCGTCTTCCATTGTTCGCATCATCTCTTCTAGCCCCGATAAAAATTCGGGCAGTACCAACATATCGTTTATTTGCTTGGTAAAGCCCATAAAGGCTAGGGAACCCACGGTAACTAAAATGGCAATTAATACGGCGGTTATCTTTAAAGGTCCTCTAAGTTTTAAGTAACTCCACTTACCATTGGCGTTAATACTACTTTCGCTCCCCTCTTTTTCTAGCAGATAAGTATCCCAATTGCTAGGCTTACTACCAGGCTTTGATTTTAAATAGCCCCAAATTAATGCTGGTACTACAAATAATAAAATAGAGCTAATAATCTGCATCCATTTATACAATAGGATTTCGGAAGGGGCTAAATTGGTGAGGTCTAGGTTTTGTAGGCTCTCTAAATCGTAACCTGCTGCCAGCATCATAACCACAGTAATAGCTTGCGCCAGCATAAAACATCCACCAAAAATGCCTAGCAAATAAAGCAGTTGTGTTAAGTACGATTTCTCGTTTAATAAAATAATTGAATTGTCTGTCATCGTTTTTAAAAATGAATTTTCGTAAATTTACATAGTTTTTTGAAAACTTCTCCCATAAATGTATATTTTGTAACTCATGAAAGGAAGCAGACAACTACAAATCTACTTCCTGTAAAAGTAAAATCATGGAAAAAACACCACAAGAAATTTTAAAAGAGTATTTTGGCTACAATAGTTTTCGGCCCATGCAGGAGGAAATTATTAGTGCCGTTATGAACCAAAAAGATGCTATGGTATTAATGCCTACGGGTGGCGGCAAATCGCTTTGCTACCAAATACCGGCTATGGCAATGGATGGCGTAGGCATTGTTGTTTCTCCGCTTATTGCTCTTATGAAAGATCAAGTTACGGCCCTGCGCCAAAATGGTATTAATGCTGCATTCATCAACAGCAGCCAAGCCCCATCCGAGCAGCGGCACGTATCGGAGGAAGCCATGCGAGGTAATATTAAATTGTTGTATGTATCGCCTGAAAAGATGGTGACTCGCTCTTTTCAAGAATTTTTAAAAAGCCTTGATGTTAATTTGTTTGCTATTGATGAAGCCCACTGTATTTCTTTTTGGGGACACGATTTTCGCCCAGAGTATGGACAATTGAGTACGCTAAAAGAGCGCTTTGGTAATGTACCCATTATTGCACTTACCGCAACGGCCGACAAGCTTACCCGTGAAGACATTTTAAAACAATTACATTTAGAACAACCCGAAGTCTTTATCAGTTCGTTTGACCGCCCCAATTTAAGTATTGATGTACAACCTGGTACGGATAGGGTGAAACGTATTTATCGTTTTTTGGAACGCCGTCCGCAACAATCGGGCATTATTTATTGCCTCAGCCGCAAAAGTACCGAAAGCCTAGCAGAAAAGCTTCGTAATAGAGGATTTAATGCGGCTCATTACCATGCCCGCCTCCCCATACACGAGCGCACCCGTGTACAAGACGATTTTATTAAAGATGATATTCAAATTATTTGTGCAACAATTGCTTTTGGAATGGGCATTGATAAATCGAATGTACGTTTTGTATTGCATTACAACCTTCCCAAAAATATAGAAAGTTATTACCAAGAAATTGGCCGTGCTGGACGTGATGGCGTGGCAAGTAGTACGGTTTTGTTTTATTCTATTGCCGATGTTATTCAGCAACGCAGAATGTTACAGGAGGAAGAATCGGATATTAGGGCTTTAAAAATTTCTAAGCTCGAACGCCTGCAACAGTTTGCCGAATCGAATATGTGCCGCCGCCGTATTTTACTTAATTATTTTGGCGAAGAAGCTCCTAAAGATTGTGGCAACTGCGATGTATGTAATAATCCTAGAGAAACGTTTGATGGGACGGT
>JAHDBT010000499.1 GCA_020630215.1 Bacteroidota bacterium | reverse complement strand
TTGGGAAATAGAATAAATTAAATTGGTGGAGGTTATTTTTTCTCATTCACTAAGTCGCTAAATCGTTGTTTTTATCAAAAAAATAAAACCCAAACAGCTTTAAATTTAACAAGTTGTATAATCTTTCAACTCCTTATCCTCAATTGCAATAAGTTGATCTAAGCGAATGAGTTGCGCCTCTTTTTCTAGGAGGATAAATTCGCCATCCTTATTATTTTTAGTCGTAACAATTCGACTTTTTACCTGCGCTGCCTGTCCTTCTGCGTTAATAAAGCGTATCAGCACTTCCTTTTTGAGGGTCGCAAAATGTTCAATAAAATCGTAGAAAGAACAACTAATAGGTACGTATTTTTTATCCATCAGTAATAATTTTTTGTGGCTATTCAGTATAGCTCCATTTTGTTGTTAGGAAAAATACCGTTCGGTCATCGAGGGTAGTCGAGATGTCCTGTGAACTATTTGCTTCAATAAATTTTTTATAAACTGGCAATTAACAGTCCAACAAAAAACAATTCAACAATTTCGCCATAAAACAGTTCACTTACCCTTCCATCCATTTAGGATTTAGTGAGGCAATGGTATGGTAAGTAGCACATTCCTTGCCATGTGCGCCTGCTAGGTAGCCGCTGCTCATTAAAAACTCGTTGGTAATTTCGCCGCCTGTAAACTTAAACGTCTTTTTAAACAATTTTACCCAGCTTGCCCTGTCTCTAGGATGCTCCTTGTCGAGCCAGTTTTTAAACGAACCATGTTCGGCTTGCAGCAGTAAAATTTGTTGGGCATTGTAAATAGCTGCGCCCACTTTTAGTTTGTTGCGAATAATGCCTTTATCACTAAGTAGCCTATTGCTATCTGCTTCGCCGTAATTAGCAACTGTAGCAATATCAAATTGCGAATAGGCTTTAAAAAAGTTATCCTTTTTATTTAAAATCGTTGCCCACGATAAACCTGCTTGGTTAATTTCTAGCACCAAACGTCCAAATAGTTCATTATCAGTGGGTAGCGGAAAACCGTATTCCGTATCGTGATAAATGCGGTGTACATTATCGGTAGGTAAATTGGCTACAAATTGGCAGTAGGTATTGCTTGGTTCCATTATTGGGTATTGTTTTTATTTTGAAATTAATAAATTTAGGCAATCAAAATGGACAGTTTTTTGTTATTAATTTATACTGGGACGATTACTGACAGTCGCCTAGCAAAAATAATAGTATCTTTCCGATTGGACTAGCCAACAAAAATAGTAAAT
This sequence comes from Bacteroidota bacterium, assembly GCA_020630215.1. GTDB lineage: Bacteria > Bacteroidota > Bacteroidia > Chitinophagales > UBA2359 > JAHDBT01. The sequence continues at coordinate 4,002 of JAHDBT010000499.1, read as the reverse complement.
TTATCGTCTATGTGGTAGATACAGACCATTTACCTCGTACTAAGCCAATTACCAAAAGCGTTATTAAAATATGAAATATATTGTAAGCATATTATTGACCTTTACCCTAATAGTTGCACTAAGCCATGATATTTGGGCAACACACAATAGGGCAGGCGAAATTACCTTTGTTCACGAACCATTGGCGGGGCAACCTTACCGCTACTTATTTACCATTACTACCTACACCAAAGTTGAAGGGGGAGGATCGGCAGGTGCCGACCGAGATACCTTAGAAGTAGATTTTGGCGATGGCAGTGATTTGGGCAAAGCTCCACGGATTAATGGGAATGGCGGCGGCGGCGTGGATATTGGCAATAATATTAGACACAATATTTACGAAATCTCCCACAGCTACCCTGCTCCTTTCAATTATGTAGTATCTATGAAAGACCCTAATAGAATTGATGGAATTGTCAACATTCAGTTTGGGCAATCGGTAGATATTCCTTTTTTTTTACAGGATACGATTTTTTTCCGAGACCCGCAGTTTTTTGGATTGAATAGTTCGCCCATTTTATTACAACCGCCAATAGATTATGGCAATGTGGGCTACCCGTTTATTCACAATCCTAATGCTTTTGATGTAGATGGCGATAGCCTTTACTTTGAACTCATTTCGCCAAAAGCTGATATTAATAATGATGTGCCGATTTACCAATATCCTGACGAGGTAAGCCCTGGCCCAGATAACAACATTTCGCTTAATTCTAATACCGGCGAGTTTATTTGGGATGCGCCACAGCAAGCAGGTATTTACAATATTGCTTTTTTAATTCGGGAGTTTAGAAATGGTGTGCAAATTGGCAATATGATTAGGGATATGCAGGTGCTAGTAGAAGACGTAGATAACCAGCCGCCTGCAATTGAACCTTTAAACGAAATCTGTATTATTGCAGGCGAAACCCTAGAAATAGAATTATCGGCTACCGATCCTAATTCGCCCGAACAAACCATTACCGTAAGTGCTTATGGCGGACCTTTAGAAATAGACAATCCAGCCAGCTTACAAGCTATTCCAGGTTTTTCTTCTCAGGAAAATTCTTATTCGGTAAAAGGAAAAGAAATCGTAAAAGCCAATTTTATTTGGCCTACCATATGCGACCATATTTTTAGTGATGCTTATACGGTGGTGATAAAAGCGGAGGATGATTTCTTCTATCTTAACGAACCGCTGCCACTTGCCGACCTCGAAACTTGGCAAATTACCGTAGCCGCACCAGCACCAACAGGACTCACCGCCACCATACAAGATAAAGATATTGAACTAGCATGGGATGCCCCCTATATTTGTCAGGATAGCTATAAATTTAGAGGTTTTTCTATTTGGCGAAGTGTAGGTTGCGATAGCCTAATACTAGACGAATGCCAACTAGGACTAGGAGGAACCAGCTACCAAAAAATTGCCGAAGGAATACAAGGAAATACTTATACCGATGATAAAGCAGTACCAGGCGTATTATATGCCTACCGAGTAATTGCCGAGTTTGCCGATGCCTTTACCAACGGCGCACCACCTACTCCCTTAAACGTAGTATCGAGCATTGCATCCGAAAACGTTTGTATAGAACTGCCACAAGACATACCTATTATTACCCACGTAGATATAGAAGTAACCGCCACCGATAATGGACAAGTTTGGGTGCGATGGTCGAAGCCACTAGCTATAGATTTAGATACGATGGTAAACAACGCCCCTTACCGATATGAACTATACCGAGCCGAAGGATTTGAAGGCAATGATTTTGAATTGGTAACCACCTACGAGTACACCACTTTTGGCGAAACACATGATACCACTTACTTGGATGTAGCCCCACTTTTAAATACCAAGGAAACACCTTATCGTTATAAAGTCGCCTTTTTATCGGCTGGCGAATTGGTAGGAGAAACCGAAATTGCCTCTTCGGTATTTTTGGAAATTGACCCTGGCGATAACCAACTCACGCTATCATGGAATTTTAACGTGCCTTGGTTTAATGAAGAATACCTTATTTACCAAGAAACCAGCCCAGGCGTTTTTAATGAAATCATTTCCACAACCAACACCAGCCATGTAATAGAAGAATTGGTAAATGGCGTAGAATATTGCTACTATGTAGAAGCTTCGGGCACTTACGGATCGGAGGGTTTACCCGACCCGCTAATTAACCGTTCGCAAATTATGTGTGAAAGCCCTATTGATACCGTACCGCCTTGCCCACCTGTACTAAGTGTTAGTAACGATTGCGATTTAGACCTAGTAGAATGGACCGACGAATTGCAAAATTTACTAGAATGGACCAACCCTACGGGCGAAGATTGCGACGACGATATAGTAGGTTATGAGGTTTATTATTCATCACCTTTTAATCCAGATTACGAAGTACTGGAGGAATTAAATTCGCCTTTTAGAACTAGTTTTGAGCATTTACTTGAATCGTCTTTAGCAGGATGTTACGCCGTTGCTGCCATTGATTCGTTTGATAATATAAGCCCGTACAGCAATATTGTGTGTGTAGAAAATTGCTTAGATTTTGAACTCCCCAATGTATTTACCCCTAATGGCGATGGCGATAACGACTTATTTATTCCTAGAAACAGCCGTTTTGTAAGCTCTATAGAAATGAACATTTACAACCGATGGGGCGGCATTGTATACGAAACAACTGACCCGCTAATTAATTGGGATGGTACCGACCAAGCCAGTGGCACGGATTTAAACGAAGGCGTTTACTTTTATGTCTGCGCTGTAAAAGAACGAACCAGCGATGGTGTAGAATTGGTAAGCGAGGAATTAAGTGGGTATATTCATTTAATTAGGAAGTAGGGTTTTGTAGCAGGGGCTTTATTTGAATGTTTAATATTAATATGTAAGTTTGTAGGGAGCTTTACCATTAGCGTTTTTGCGTTGGCAGTAAAGCTTCCTTGTTTCTTAAATCACCCCCTGTTTTCCCAACCATTTCAATCCCTCTCGTTTGCTCAAACCCGATAAATCCTTTTCGTGCTTTTCAATAAATCCAATCACCCAATTGGCATCCGTTTTACTGTATTCTCTTAGTACCCAGCCAATAGCTTTGCGTACAAAAAACTCTTTTGAGTCCATACGTCGGCAAATGAGCTGGCTTAGTAGAGTGAGGTCGATGGTGTTTTTATATTTTAATTGAAATAGGATAGCGGTGCGTTGTAACCAAAAATTATCGCTTTCAATCCATTTAATAGCATGAGGAGCCATCAGTTCGGGATAGCGTTTAAAATGAGTACCTACAAAGTTCACCGCAGTCCCATCAATTGTATCCCACCACGATTTATTTACTACCAAATATTCTAGTAATTCAATCATTTCTGGCGGAGCCTTTTTAATGTGTTTGCTTAACAATGCTAAGGCTAAATGATGGTATTCTCGTTCGGGCAAATCCCAAAACTGCTTTACAACCGTAGGCAAATCCGCCATGCTAGGAAGACCATTTTGCTGAATAAATTCTTTGGTTAATAATTTAGCTTGTGGCGCTCTAATTCCTAAAAACGGAAAAAGATTACGCATGTATTGTGCCATTGCTTTGGCGGTTTCGGGATTGGCGTTTGCCGTATATAATTGTTGTGCGGCTTGTATATAGGAGGACATGGCTTTGTTTCTTTAATTTCACTTAAAGGAGTGAAGGTCTGTTTATTTTTGGTTATTTGCAAATTTCCATAAAAGTATAATAGTGGTTTTAACAAAAGGAAAGTATTGGCTTGTTTATGCAGTACTATTTCTTAATTTTCCGTTAAGGAATACTAAGTTTTGCAAAAATACGCATACATTTTGAGCGATATTTGGTAAACTTTATAAAAAACCATTAAATTAGCCACTCAATTAAAGTTTGTTATAGTAATAAAGTACTTTAGCAAAAAGTATAAGGACGACTGGCCCTATAAGTTTAATAGGTAATTGATTTGTATAGACCTAAAAAACTGCCGAGCAAATAGTCAAATTGAAGCCGT
>JAHDBT010000025.1 GCA_020630215.1 Bacteroidota bacterium | reverse complement strand
GTTGCATCTGGACTTGGGGTGTAGGTGCTTGTTGCGCAATGAGGGCTGGTTACCATGAAATCTGCTATTGCTTGTGGGTTTATTGTGACGATCATTGTTGTAGCAATGCCACATTGAGCTGCGTCATCTGGGGTGAAATTATAAGTTGTTGGTCCAGTTACACTCGTATTAATTGGTCCGTTCCATGTTCCTGTTATGCCTTCTGTTGAAGTGGTTAACAATGGGTCGGCAGTAGCATTCTCGCAGTAAGGGCCTAGTGGTGGGAAGGTTGGCGTTACATTAGGCGTAACTGTTACTTCTGTTGAAACACAAGTAGCAGCCAAATTGCCACATCCATCTGCATAAGTAGCATAGTAAGTTGTTGTTACTATTGGAGATGGTAATGTTAAAGGGCTTCCTGTTCCTACTGAAGTTCCTCCTGCGGCAGTACCACATCCGCCTGTAAACCACTCTACGTCTGTACCAGAACCACCTGTTACACTTAAGTCAATATCTCCTGTATCATTTTCGCAGAAGTTATTGCGGTCTACACTTGCTGATAATGGCGCATCGGGTACGGGTTCTACTGTTATGGTAAAGGTAATGGTTTCACCAGAACAACCAGCATTGGAACCAGGAGTTACCGTATAAATAACGGTTGCTATGGCACCACTTGTATTTGCTAAAACATCGCTAATTCCTGTTGGTGAACCGCTAGGGTTTAACAATACGCTTGCAGTGTTACCACTTACTGTTCCTGTAATTGTTGACTCTAGTAAATATAGACTTGTTATAGCTGAACCTGTTGGGGTATAAGCATAAGTATCCCCAGAGCAAATTGTTTGATCGCCAGGATTATCAATTGTTGGTAGCGGATTTACGGTTATGGTTACGTTATCGGTATCCATACAACCGTTTTCATCAGTTACAGTATAGGTAAGGCTAAAGCTACCTGTTGCAGAAGGTGCAGTAAAAACTGGGTCAACGATATTGGTTTGATTTAGGTGTACAGCTCCCGTACCTGTCCATGCGTGTGTAGTTATTGCTCCACTACCTGCGACTGCACCACCATTTAGTTGCAAATCTTGCTCGGCACATACCGAGGCAGGGTTAGGTGTAATGCTTGCGGTTGGGCTTTCATACACATCAATCGTTACTACATTACTTGTATCGGCATCACATTCGCCATTATTTACAATTCTGATAAAATTATACGTACCTACACTTAATGAAGCAGGATCGTAATTTTGGGTATTGCTTCCTAATGTTGTGTATCCACCTCCATTATCTACTTGCCAATCGTAGGTGTAGGGTGTTGGAGCAATACTACATTCGGCAACGCCACTTCCTGCTCCTCCTATTGGTACAGAACCTGTAATGATGCTAGGATCGCCATTATCACAAAACTCAACTGGGCTAGGCGGGTTTATGATATTATTTGCTATTGGAGGTTCGATAACTACATATTCGTAAACAGGGATAGACCAGCCACAACATTCGTCTTTTACTCTAAATTTTATTTGATAACATATGGGTTCTGTAGTTGCATTTGGCAAGGCCACCATACCTGGGTCTTCTAGGTTAGAAGTAAAAAATGGTACTGGTGTATTAAGTCCTGTTACATTCATTTCTTGTATTGTCCATTCAATATCTATTGTGCTGGAAAAGCTATTGGTTGTACCTTGTAAATCAATTTCTTGTCCTACACAAACGGGGCTATCAAAAGGCTCTATAACTGGCAAGTCTCTTATATCTGTAATAATGACAAAATCATTTGCTGTATTTCCACCTATGATAACATCCTTTCCTCCTAAAGTAGTATAAAATACTTCCGTAGGATTTGAAGCATTACTAAAGGAGGAAGAAGAAGGGTCGATATTAAAAACATAATCTCCACTAGCACCAAGGTTTGACCAACTGCCCACATTATCCCAAAAGTTAATGGAAGAATTTGTACAACCAAGGATAGCATTATGGGAAATATCAATATTACTGACACTACCTCCAGAGGCTGCACTATTAACTGCAATGCCTGATGCTGTAGGAGCACTACCACCGCCTTGAGATGCTAAAGCGATATCGATACCATCGCCGCCATCGCCACCGTTGCCGCCGTTGCTACCATTTCCACCATCGCCACCATCTCCACTATTATTACCATCATTACCACCATTATTACCTGGATTTCCACCATTTCCACCTCCAGCTCCATTTCCACCACTTCCACCATTTCCACCATTTCCATTGTTTCCAGTACTTAGTGCCGTATTATCTAGACTACCTCCTGCGCCACCATTCCATACAAATATAGCATAAGTAGAGCCGCCACCTTGTGCGCCAGCACCAGCACCACCAGCGCCGCCGCCGCCACCGCCGCCACCACCGCCGGGTCCACCTTGGTCATTCCAATCATCGTCACAGCCGCCAGCACCGCCACCGCCACCGCCACCACCGCCTTGTCCAGGCGTACCATTAGTGCCGAATGAGGGTTGATAGAAGCCCGATGAGAAAGAAGAAGGCACTGTTGTTCCATTAACATTGGCCCCATTAGTTCCATTTTGTCCATTACTACCATTATCTCCATTTCCATTAGCAGAAGGCCCGCCACCACCATCTTGATTACCACCATCACCACCATCACCACCATTTCCATTAGCAGTACCACCATTACCACCATTTCCTTGCGTGCCACTATTGTTACCACCGCCATTACCATCATTTCCATCACTTCCATTTCCGCCACCATCCCCACCATGGCCACCACCGTCATTGCTATTGTGATTTCCTCCAATACCACCACTTTGTCCGCCACCACCAGCGCCGCCGCCGCCACCGCCGCCGCCACTATTATTACAGTTAACACCACCATCTCCGCCACCACCTTCACCGCCGCCGCCGCCGCCGCCGCCAGCTTCTGCCGTACCACCCATATTAGTGGCATTATTACCTCCAGCACCGCCACTACCTCCAGCACCACCATTACCAGAAGTATTTCCTCCTCCTGATACTGATTGTCCATTAGAACCAGTAGTACCGACAACACCATTTGCACCATCCCAAGCACTATTAAAACCACCCGTATTAGGGTCTCCTAAACCATTAGAGGCATTACCTGAAGTTACGCTAGTATTAAGAATACTATAACCTGAAGCACCATTAATATAAATAGCATAATTAGAAAGCCCATTTCCACTATTTGTAGTCCCACTAGCATTTACAGTTGATATATTTAAGTTGTCTAGTGTCCAATTATCTACATTATTTGCCACAAGTCCTATAACGTGTTCTATATCATTATTAATACTTTGTGTTCCACTAAAAGTAATATTTGTAATTCCGTTATTATTAAAAACCCACTCTCCCCCTGTTAAAGTATATCCACCTTCAATAATTACATCATCTACTAAATTAACAGGGTTGGTTTCCGTGTAATTTCCTTCTTTCATTTTTATATAGGTACGGCTACCTGCAGATGTATTCGCTATTGCTAAAGCCTGACTAAGTGTTGCTACTGGATTATTGGGTCCACCAGAGTTGGCATCATTACCTGTTCCTGGGCATACGTAAATAATACCGCAATAGTCTAGTGTTACATTTACGATACAAGTTGCGGTAGCATCTGCTCCAGTACAAGGGTCAACAATTGTTAAGGTTACGGTGTAAGTTCCTTGCACTTCGGGAAATGTAATATTTGTTGAGGCACTTGTTGGCGAAGCAATTACGGAGCCACCTGGCGATACGGTCCACTGATAACTAGAGGGATTTGCTACAGCTCCAATAGCAGGAGGTACATCAATAGAAAAGTTATAAGCCTGTCCAGCAACTGCTTGCGAACCACAAGCAGAACTAATAATAGGTGGCGCATAAGGGAAACAAGTAAGCCTGTAACAATCGGAGTAGGTTACGTTTAACCTTGGCCCTGTATCTGTTGTACTTCCCGAACCAGAACGGTTCATCATTTTTAGGCGGTAAATTCTAGTACCAGCACTGCCTCCATTGCAGGAAACAGTCAGGTCTTCGCATACCTCTCCTGGCATTTCTGTCCATGTTGCACCAACAGGGCAAGCAGCACCAGCAGGTCCGGTAACGTCTGTATATTCCCATTGAAAATAGGTCGAATTTTCTGTTTCTAAATCAATGGTTGTACTTTCACCATTACACAGTACTTGGTCGTAATCGGTGTCGGGCGTTGTAACGGTGGGGGTACCAATTGTCCATTGGTATCTAATCCACACCGTCCAGTTATCGTAGGTAGAACTGTTATTTCGAAGTGGTAAGTCTAGATAATTCCAAGTATTTGGCGGACTATCCCTCCAACTAATTGGACCTGTGGCAGTTGGCCCATAATGTGCGTCATCATTTACGGGTATTAGTACAACGGTACAACCCGTATCAAAAGTACAATCGTTACCACACCCATCCTCTTCCCAAAGCTCAAATTCTAAATCAAAAGATTCAAAATTGGTATTGGCATTTGTATAGCTTTGTGTAAGCAAATTTGCTAATGGATTAGGGTTAAGGGTGTACCATTCAGGTTCGAATTGAAACGCACCATTATAACAAGTAGACGCACCAGTAAAACCTCCTAAATTATCTGTTGCTCTGTATCTAATACGTAGGTCTTCCGCAGCACCAATGCCTGCCACACAAGTTGCTCCAATATCGTAATCGCTATCACTCCAAATGCCAAATAATTCTACGGTTAGGTCAACAGGTCCATCATCATATTTTGGTGCTGGGCAAGTAGGTGGTAGTGGGTCTACCCAATCCCATTGAAAGGCAAAAATCATGGCATATCTATCATCTTCCGTAATGAAGTTAGATTGGGCGACATCTGTTTGCACATATCTTACCTCTCCTGCCGGCCCGCCTCTAAAAGGATTTACGACTCCTCCTTGCGTATACCCTACATAATCATCATCTCCTAACACACCACAACAAAAACTATTTTCATAAACCCAAGGATCTCCAGTACTACAAAACAAACCGCAAGCACCTGTTACATCCACATCATCCTCCCACATTTCATCTACCGACCAATCGAAAGAAGTAGGTACTGCTGTTGAGCCATAAGTAACATCCATCATCAAGATACCATTTGCATCGGTAGTCATTGGAAAATTAGTAGTACCTGCTGGAACTTGAGTAGGAGACATTTGCGCTACGGACCACCACCTATTTTCTTGTCCATCTGCTCTTACATTTAATCCAGTAGTAGACCATCCAACACTTGTTACATCTGTATCGGGTCGTACTTTAACACCTTTATAAACATATTCTTGTTGTCCAGGGTCACTACAATTGGCACTAGACCAAATTTTGTGTAACCATACCCGCAATCTAATACGACCATCATTGTATTGGGTTTGCGCTAAAAGGGGTTGTCCAATTGTTAAAAATCCTATAGAGCAAGCTGCGATAAGGATTCTAAAATAATTAATATTTGTAGCAATTTTCATAGTATTGGGAGATTGTTAGTTTGCGAAGGGAATGCTTCAACTGTTAATTCCTCCTAGTATTAAGCGAGAGGACTTAAGTATTTTCTAGGATGAAAAAAGAAAATAAAGTGTGGGAAAAGAGGACTAGAATAGATTTAAATATTAGTACAGTACTGATGCTTGTAGTCTTAAATAATTGATAGTTCAAACAAAAAAACGAGTATAAACCATTCATTGTTTAGCTTGTTAAGTTCTAGCTATCTATAGCTACGATTTTATAGATACCATCAAAATCTAAGAGCAAAAGTCTTACAGTTTTAATCGTTTTATCATGGTAATGCAGATTAATATAGGCAGTTATTTTTTTCATAGCATCTGTAGTACCAATTTTTTGCTCCGTACCTAATAATTCTGCATGAGAAACGTTGGTGCAATGGTCTTGTAGATATTCTTTTGCTTGCTGCACCATTTGCACAAATAGTGGGCTTACTTTTTGAGTAATTTCAGGATAATCTTGTTTTTCTAGGAGGGTGATATAGTTGCGAATATCTTCCTCTGAAAAAAAACATGCTGACTGTTTAGCAAACGACTCTTTACAAGTCATCAGTTCTTGAAACTGCTCGAAAAGTATTTGCAAGGCATCTTCGTTGGCTTCAAAAGGAGGCGGGGGACTTTCTACTATTATGGTGCGTTGAGCAGGAACTTGAGCAATAGCAACGTTAAAGTAACCAATGTTACACAGCAGTAGAAGCATGAATATGCAGTAAAGTGTTTTCATATGGATTGAGTTGTGTTTTTCAATGATATATTTAAGACTTTTGGGGGATAAATATTTTGCACAAAAAAGCAAACATCCATTTAATTTTTATTTGCATTTGCAAAATACCTTAACTATTCCATAATAAAATTAATAAAAAACAATCAATATTTACAAACAATTGTTAGTTTTTCTGTTATTAAACCACCAACTTAGAAAGAAACCGACATCTGTTTCAAGCACATCGCAACAAATAAAAATTTATAATAATAAAAAAAACTTATAAGTAAGCATTTTTAGCATGTTAATTACAACAAAAAAGGTAACATTCGTTCTAAATTATTTATAATAAAAAATCATACAATCAAATCTATTTTTTCAATTTACAATAGTTTAAACCTAGCTATTGTACACCAACTATGTTTAAACAGCCAAGTAACCTTATCAATATTCATTGTTAAGAACAATCTTTAATTATCTTAGAGTAACTTATCAATCAAACCAAAACCAATGAATAAATCATACCTGTTATTCTTTCTAATGTTCTTGTTTCTCTCCTATTATGCTATCGCCCAAATAACACCAACTTGGTCTTCTGAGATAGATAGTACAACTACTTTTAGCTCGCCAAGATGTATGAACTTAAATAATGATGATATTTTAGACATTGTTTTAGGAGTCGGATCGGAAAGGCAGGAAATGCAAGTAGGTTTTGTTGCGGTTAATGGTGCGGATGGTAGTTTGCTATGGACTCAAAATACTGGCGGACTTGGATAATGGTAGTACCCCGAAGTTATTTTTGTATCGGGAAGGAAAATAATGCAAGGGGCTTTAAATAGAATAAACGGCAATATGGCTAATAGTATCATAAACACTCACCAATAACATCCCTATCCCTAGCACTAGCACTAGCACTAAATTTATCCTCTAACATTAACCACATCAATCAAACCCGCCCGTTCTTTACGTCTATAATCTTTAATCAATAAAAAGTACAATATAACGCCTAGCATGTACATAGCACCTGTAAGGTAAAAAATGTAGCCATACGCTAAATCGTAACTTCGCAGCCACCTAAAAATTTGCGAACTAAAAAACCAACTGCCCGACCATATCGAAGAATTAATGGCACTGATTATTTCTTGATTCTTTTTTCCAACATAATACATCGTCATTTCTGAGGTCATAGGGTTGGCTAGATTCATGAGGGGTTGCCGCATGATGTAGCAGAAAATAGCAATGTAAACTGCCCACGAATAGTGGCTTAAAAAATCGGTAGACCCTAATAGTATCAACATTAAAACGGCAAGGGTTTGGGTTGTTGTGATGGCTTCGTAACCAAATCTTTCTTTAATTTTAGGCACCATTAATGCACCAAAAGCGACTAGTACACAGGTTACCGAACCTAGCAGGGAAAAAGTATCGGCATCCATTTTAAATACATTGTAGAAAAAAAGATTCATAAAAGGAATGGTAAGTCCTGCACCAATGGCAATCATTAAAACAGGTAGGGCTGCACGTAAAATGAGCAACCAATCGTAGCTGTAAAAATCACTTTTATTAGAAACCGTTTTTGCCTCTACATTTTCATTCGGGCCTATTTGGTAAATAAAATAAATACCAAAAAAGCCGAGGCAACTAAAGAATTGTAAAATTTGTTTATCCCCAAAAATTTGAGGCGCAAGGTTAGATAAAAGATACACCCCCAATCCTACTACAATAACCCCCATACTCCAAGAAGCTGCATTTAAGGATATAGCTTCGGTATGTGTGTTTGGATTGGCATTACGTAAAATAAAAGGCAAGGTAGTAATAAAAATACCACTGAAACACACGCCCCATAGTACTAGCAAAATTTGTAATAACCAATCTATACGATGTTCAACCGCATAAATAATACCAAGGGAAATAAATGGCAAAAAAGTAGCAACGCCAAAAAAAATAGGTCGAAGAGGTTTCCCCTTAATAAACAGTCCAAACGGAATGGCAAATAATACTACCGCTAAAAAACGATAGGATACAAAATTGGCTATTTCGTAATCGGCATAGCCTTGTTTTGCCATGTAAATGTTTAGGGTTAAAAAGAAAACCGCATTAACCAATTGCAGGGTAAAGCAGGCCAATATTAAGCTTAAGATATGGCTTTCTACCTTTTTGTAATTCTGAAGTATTTTAAACAAAAGTTGTTTTATTTTAGGTAAGTAGTCGGATATAAATAATCGACACATTATTTATGTCCAACTACTTAAAGGTCATAAAAAAAGTGTTTATTCTACTAAGAACAAACACTTTTTTTATGACCTCTTTGTGTTTTAAAAATCAATTAGTTATGACTAATATCTAATATGGCTCACCCCAATAACACTAGCATTAGCCCTGTGCCAATTAAAGTCGGTTACACTTACATGTCCGTCTAGGTTGGCATCTGTTGGTAAGTATTGATTAATGGCACTTGCCTGTTGCACATAATCGTTAAAATCGGCAACAGAGATTACGCCATCACCATTAAAATCGGCAGCAATTAATCCGTAAATGCCGCTGCCCAAATCGTGTACTTGTGTGATAGTTCCCATTACATTGCTACTTTGCGTAAAATCGTAGGAAATGTTGTTGTTGTTTGCATTTGCGGTTACTACATTGGCACTCATCACATCTACATGATTTCGATGGCGGATGACGAGGTAATAATCATTTCCATCTACTAGGTTGTACAAACGCAAACCTTGTGTTAAATGACTTGCGTCTACTAGTGTTCCATCTGCTTGTAATAAGGCTGCTCGTTGTTCTACAATGGTGCTGATGTTATTCGCATCACGTACTTCAACTAACACCCAATCTACTGTATTAAACGGGAAAGCGTTGAGATTGTTCATCACTTCTGTGCCTGCGTAATTCCACGGATTTGTATTGTAGGGTTGCTGTAAAGGTAATAAATTTTTAGTCCGCAAATCGGTATTCATTTGGCTTATACTAGTATTGTAAACACCTTCTAATAATATATTGGCATCCAACACCTTATGAGGAAGGTTATCTATTAGATGAATAAGTGTTCTATCATTAGGAACAGCTTCAAAGGCAATGGTGTTGATTTGTGTACCGATGCTTACGGTTAGGGTATCGTGTGTAGGATTCCAAGTAGTTAGTGGCAAAGGGTCGCCTACTTCGTAGGGGAAAAGCAGTACCTTAAAATCGGGGCTGATGCTGTTGTTTTCTATGACTAAACGATTACGCACCCAATTAGGATTGGAGTTGTAAGTGTTACCATTAAAAAAACCAATGTAATCTAATTCGTCTATATAGCCTGGCGGTGTGCTGCCATTGTACCCACTATTTTGTAGTACCCTTACTAGCAATCTCCTGTTTCCTGTTGCACTTGGTTCTTCTAAAATAATATCGCATTCGTAGTTATTGTCTACTAGATTTATGGAAGTACTTTCTATTGTTAAATCTCTAGCAATTTGTGCTACCCATTTGTAGTTATGCACATTTCCATCTTTCTGCACATCGTCCACAATTAAAGCATAAGGATGTGCGCCTTTTATCATGCCCACACTACGCATCACTCTTTCCATCGGATTGTAAGGACGCTTCACCATACGTTCGTAATGAAAGGGAGTACTCCAATGAGCAAAATCGTACATAGGAATATTGTAATGGGGCAATGGATTTTGTTGGTATTGAAAATCGTTGAGGGTTTCGGTAACGGCTTCCCAATTGTTGCTGCCCAACCACGAATGGTCGGAGTTATTATCTCTAGCTTGCCAATGCCATTCCCAGGTGTAGGCGTAAGTTGCATCTCCTGCTACCATCGAAAAATCGCTAGTAGGCTGGTAGGCTAAAATGGTTCCCGGTTGCCGACATTTGTCCCCATCAGGATCGCCAACGCCCATTCCTAAATCGTCAATTAGTACGCAGCTATGAAAATACGTTGGTTGAAAAGGGCTGCCGCCATAGGTTTTCTTCACCCACATTCTGCCAAGCCCGCTTAAAGTAAAATCGTTGCGGTCGCCATGAGTATGCCCGCCCATATCTTGTCGGCAATGGAATTGTACGGCTAGGTCTTCGTCGGTAAATCCACTTCGTAAAACGGCTAATCCTCTATCGGGCGCAAAATAATCTGTGGTATTGTGTTGGGCGGTTGCGTTTTGGCTGTCCCAGCTTCCTGTATTGTAATCACTAGTAAAAATGGCGGCAGGGATGAGGTAATTGTAGTAGCTGTCGTCTGGTCTAATTTGTTGGTATACATATCCTTCGGAGTTAATAAAATACCATTTTTCGATATAGTTTCGCCACACAAAATCTACGGATGCGTCGTTAGGGAAGGCCCATTTTAAGCCTACGGCATCAGCTGCGCTAAATTTATAGCCGCCTTTTTCTTCATCGTATCCACTTCCGCCCCAAACATCGTAACTGGTAAAGCCATGTCCGAAAGGCTGGGTAATGGCAGGTAAAAAATCTTGTCCATAGGCCCGTACATGTGGATGACCTAGTAAACTGTAACCTCGTTTAGCACAAGCAACTAAGGTAGTTACAAATTGGTAATTTTTTCCCAATCCTTCTAATCCTGCGCCCGAAGGATACCAGCCATAATTTAAAAAGTTGTAAGCGGTACGCATCCAATGGAAGGTTAAATCGGGTTTATAACCTGCTTCTCCTTCAATAGCTAAATTGCAAATAATTTCAAAACTGTTGAGGGTTGTCCAGTTACTAGCGGTTGCGTAGCTGGCTAAGTTTTCGCCATAACGAGGTACAGTTGGGGTTATTTGTGCTAGGGCTTGACGTACTACATCTCTTTGGGCGGTGGTCATGGCATTATAATTTAAATCGTAGCAGAGGGCCATGTGTGTGCCGCCAAAATAATTAAAGTTTTGCCCGTCGGGATTTACCGTTGCATCGCCAATTACCAAACTGGCCCAAAAAGCCATTGCGGTTGCCAAATCTGCGGCACGGTCGTCGTAAGCTTCGCCAGTATCAGGATCGTTTGTGCCTGTATATACCAAACATTCTAAAGCCTCCATTGCCATTAAACAAGCGGTTCGATGACGGTTGTTAATGCTGCTGTAGGTTGTCCAAACAGTAGCGTCTTCGGCTACTAGTAAATTGTAGGCTCCCGAACCATCCCAAAAACCTGCATTGTCGATGTATTTATTACCAAAAGCATCTCGTCCGTAAGCACTATTATGATTATAGCCGCCACTAACATAGCCTAAATTTAGCAACATTGTATATGCATGAATCTGTGCAAAAGCAGCTGCTCCGCTAGGCGTATTTTCCCAGCGGTTTTTAATGGCTGGAATATCTTCTGGATTGAAGAAAATACGAGGGTGTACACCTACGGGCGGCGCATGGGAAATGCTGCGTACACCTGTAAAATCAAAGTTAACCATAGAAGCGGCTCCAAAGCCGTTTGTTTCGGAGTCGTCGTAGTTGGCCCAATTGTAGGTAAAACCGCCTGCTTGTTCGTCTATTGGACTAGCATTTACCTCCTCCGACCAGGCGGTTTCGTTTTGGTTGCTAGACGTATCTCTTACCTTAAAACGATAGGTATAGGTGCTGCCCATTACTAGCCCTGTATCTTCGTAAACATTGCTAGTCTGCCAGCCGCTATCATTGCAATTTCCACTTGTACATTCAAAATAATATTCCACACCGCCACTAGCATCGCTGGCAAAAGCTGCCGCCATTTTTATACTACTAGCACCCGATGCAACAGGGGGCATTCGCCAAATAGCAGGGTCAGGGCTTGGCGGGGTTGTGTCTTGTGCAGTAGCACTTAAAGTGTTAAATATGATAAAGCTAAAAAAAAGACTGGATATCAATGTTTTATAAGAAAAAAAATGAAAGAAGTACAACATAAGCAATTAGTTTTTTATGAGGAGTTTATGTGTTGGTTTTTGCTAAGATAAAAGCCGATATTTCATCAAACTGTTCGGGGTAAAACCAATACCAATCTGGTTCTTTCCGCAGCCAGGTGAGCTGCCTTTTGGCGTAACGTCGGCTATTGCGTTTTATTAAGCGAATGGCTTCGTGCCTATCAATCTCACCATCCATAAAGCTAAACAATTCCTTGTAGCCTACAGTTTGCAAAGCATTGATGTGTTTATAAGGATAGAGCGCTTGTGCTTCTGCTAGTAATCCTTCCGAAAGCATTATATCTACTCGCTTATTGATGCGTTCGTAGAGTAGGTTTCTATCTCTATTTAAGGCAATTTTAATGATTTGGAAAGGTCGTTTTACGGCTTGTTTTTTTCTAAAAGAACTGTAGGCTTTACCTGTACTTTTACACACTTCTAAGGCTCGCATTATTCGTTGGGGATTGGCTTGGTCTACTTCTGCAAAATAAACGGGATCTAGTGCTTGCAATTCGGTTTGCAAAGTCTCAATTCCTTGTGCTAGATATTGCTCTTTAATGGCTGCTCTAATGGCAGGGTCAACATCTGGAAAAACATCTAGTCCATTACATACTGCATGTATATACAAGCCAGAACCGCCCGTCATTAATACGACTTGCTTTTGTTGGAACTGTTGGGCTAGAAAAGCTAATACTTCTTTTTCAAAATCGCCTACGGTATAAGGCTCCTTGATGCTTAAATTGTTGATAAAATGGTGGGGAGCTGCTTGTAACTCTTCGGGGCTGGGTTTAGCGGTTCCAATAGTCATTTCCCGATAAAACTGCCTACTATCGCAAGAAATGATACTGGTATTGAGTTGTTGGGCTAATTGTATGCTTACACTTGTTTTTCCTACGGCAGTAGGTCCTGCAACAATAACCAAATATTTTGTTTGTTGTGTTGTTTCCATAATTCCTGCAACAAATTACAGTTATAAAACGACATGCCCAAACTAAAGAACTATTTGTTAGCAAATACGCCCTGTTTAGCTACTCTGCGGACCCTTTTTTGGGTGCTTGGTAAAAAGTGCGAGGTAATTATCTCCATAACCCTAGCTAGAAAACAACAAAACTATCGAATATCTTTTTTCACTTCGTTCCAAATAGCATCCATTTCGGCAAGGCTTAATTCTTGGATTTTTTGGTGTTGTGCAATAATTATTTCTTCCATTTTTTGAAACCGAGCAATAAACTTTTTATTGGTTTTTTCTAGGGCATTTTCGGGATCTACGTTTAAAAAACGGGCATAGTTTACCAAAGAAAATAACACATCTCCAAACTCCTTCTCAATTTCTTCCTGATTGCCTATTTCAATGGCTTCTGCTAGTTCTGCTAGTTCTTCTTTCACTTTATCTAGTACCTGTTCGGTAGTGTCCCACTCAAAACCTACTTGCTTCGATTTTTCTTGTATACGTAACGCTTTTATTATTGCTGGTAAAGATTTAGGTACGCCCTCCAATACCGATTTTTTGCCTTCTTTCATTTTTAAGGCTTCCCAATTGCGTTTTACTTCCTCCTCATCTGCTACGGTTACATCTCCATAAATGTGCGGATGTCTGCCCACCATTTTATCACATAAATCGTGGATAATACTACTAATATCAAAAGCCCCTTTTTCTTCGCCAATTTTAGCATAAAAAACAATATGCAACATAATATCGCCGAGTTCTTCTTTTACCCCTGCAAGGTCGCCATCCGTTATTGCATCGGCTAGTTCGTAAGTTTCCTCAATGGTTAGCGGACGCAAAGTTTCGATGGTTTGCTTTTTATCCCACGGGCATTTGGCTCGCAATTCTTCCATCATAATTAAAATGCGCTCAAATGCAGCTAACTTTGCTGCTAGGTTTTTAGTTGTGATTGTTTCCATGTATTAAATTGCTTTATTGCTTTATTGCTTTATTGCTGAAAGTTAGAATTTATTTTGACATTAATTAAAGTCGTTCTAAAAAAATAACATCCTGAAAATAAAATCTTTACATTCCTACTTCTAAATTATTACTTAAATAGTTCCTTCCGTCCAATTACACTACATAAGGGGCATTCGTTAGGTTTGTGCGAACGGGCTGGGCAGTATTCTCTTCCAAAAAAAATGATTTGCAAATGTAGTTTATTCCAGGTGTCTTCAGGAAATAAACGTTTTAAATCTTTCTCGGTTTGTTTTACATTTTTTCCTGTTGTTAAATTCCAGCGGTAGGCTAGGCGGTGAATGTGTGTATCTACAGGAAAAGCAGCTACGCCAAAAGCTTGTGCCATTACAACCGATGCCGTTTTATGTCCTACACCTGGCAGGGCTTCTAGGGCTTCAAAACTTTGGGGTACTTCTCCCCCATGCTCGTTTAATATAATGTGCGATAATTCGTAAATGGCTTTCGATTTTCGGGGCGACAATCCACAAGGGCGAATAATTGCTCGAATTTCGTCCACGGTTAAGGTAATCATTTTTTGTGGTGTATCGGCTTTTGCGAATAAAAGTGGGGTAATTTTGTTCACCCTAGCATCAGTACATTGTGCCGATAATAATACGGCAATCAATAGTGTATAAGGATCGCTGTGTTCGAGTGGCGCGTCAACAACTGGGTATAAGTTATTGAGGGTATCACTAATTAATTGTACTTTTTCTTTTTTTGTCATGTGGTAAAGCGTATTTTGGCCCTAGTGACTCAAAACCTAAGTTTCTGAGCCACTAGGTTAATGATTGCACGGCCATTTTTTAGGAATTTGCATATCCTAAGTAAGGCAAGCAAACTATTTCGGTAACTTATCGCCTCAAAATTACGATTCCATTTTCATGAGTTCAAACAAAATAGCCATTTTAGGTGCAGGAACTTCGGGTTTAGCCTTAGCAATAAGGTTGGCCGTGAAAGGACATGTCGTTACCCTATACACACATACGCCTGATAAACAGCACATTATACCCGAATTAACTGGCAAAGGTTACCGATTTGATACCATGGCTATGCCTTTTATAATGCCCCTTCTTGTAGTAGATTTGTTATACCTCACCAACAAAAACACCCTCGATTATTTTTCCTACAAGCGATTAAAATCTACTGGCAGGTATATTTATCCTGATGGTACGCTGGTTAAAGGAACTAACAATCCTCGTTTATTTTCGGTGGAGTTAACCCGCAAATTAGATATTCACCCGCAAAAAGTTTGGAATCATTTACAATTGAGCAGCCTCCTTTATGAATTAATTAAACCGCTTGCCTTAGAAAACTCCTTGCACAGCAAAGGGGCATTTATGAAACCGCTGGCTATTAAAAATTTAACACAGCTCCTAAAAATAGGCATCAATCAACCTTATGCCACTTTTAACCACAAACACCTACAAAATGCTCGTGCAACACAATTATTTAACCATTTTGCCAGCTTTTTAGGCGTAAATCCCTATAAAGCAAACACTTTAGCACACTTTATCCCACATTTTGCTCGATTTAGAGGTACTTACTTCCCTACGGGCGGCATAAAATCTATTAACGAAACCCTATTGCGCCTAGCACAAGAGGAAAAAAACATTGAAATTGTTTACCAAAAGGCAGAGCAAATTGTATGTGAAAACAAATTGGTGAAGGGGGTGGACATTGGTGGACAGTTGACACCATACGATACCGTAGTTAGCAACTTAAACTTGGATTATACCTATCAAAATTTGTTGCCTAATACAATAGAAAAGCCACAGCAAACCAATCTGAGCAAACCTTTGGTATTTTATTGGGGCATTAAAACGAAACACCGAGCTTTAGGATTGCACAATATTTTTTTTAGTGACAATGATGCTGCCGAATATCAACATTATAGCAACGAAGCTGCCCAAACTGTTTATAGCGACCCAACTATTTATCTTTATATTTCTGCAAAAGAACAGGCAAGCGATGCGCCTAAAGGATGCGAAAATTGGCGAGTAATGGTACGTGTTCCCTATCATTTTAACGAGGAAGATTTGAAGGCGGTACAAGCAGTTAAAAGAGTGATTTTGAATAAACTGAACAAGGTTTTACAAATCAATTTACAAAAACAAATAAGCCTAGAAGTAATAGGAAAATCTCCTAGTAATGGTTTGCATAAAGGCTATGGCACTTTATACCAAAGTAATTGGAAAGGTGCTACAACTAATAATTTTAGGGCAAGTAATTTTCACCCGCATATTAAGGGATTGTACTTTTGTGGAGAGAGTTATCAGCCTGGTGGCGGGATGCCGTTTAATTTATGGTCGGCAAAAATTGTGGAAGGGTTGATTTAGTTGTATGGTAATAAAAAAAGGACTGGCAAGCCACTACGCCACCAATCCTTTTTTAATTTTAACAGTTTATTTTTTAGCACTTTAGCTACTAGAACTTAAAGCCTAAAGTTAAGGCTATATTTCCTACCGAATTGTTGATACTTGCTGTTGGTACTGTTTGCGAATCGAGGGTGTATGGCTGACGGTCGCCTTTACTCATGTTTAATACATAAGCGGCATCAATAAAGTATCCTTTATCTCTTACGCCAATACCTGCCGAAATGCTTTGGTTTGTACGGTCGGATAAGTTGGTATAAGGACTCGTACTAAAGTTATATCCTAATCTTGCTCGCAGTAATTTATGGGCATACTCGGTACCTATGCGTAATTTATGTGCGCCCTGCATCGTTGAGCTAATGGTATTATTTAAGGCATTTGCCTCTGCACGTAAAGCAGCATCGTCGCCAAAATCAAATTCCATTTGGCTGTAATCTACAAATTCATAATCAATTGATACAAAGCCGTATTTTTTCAATAAAACAGCTCCACTTAATGATATATGCCAAGGTGTTTTAATGTCGTAATCAAACGAGCCGTCGGGAGAGAAGGCTTGGTGATTATCTGAGTTAAAATAGGAAGAAATATTACTTGAATAGCTTTCTTCTACAGAAAGTCGTGTGGGCGTATAAATAGAGGTTCCTACTCTAAACATATCGTTGATACGGTAAATTAGACCAAATTTAGCAGCTATTCCTACGGCATTTACATCCAAATAATCTTCTAGGTTAAAGTAGTTAAAATCTTCAATTTCATCGTAGGTATCTACTTCTTGGTAAAGAATATCGGAAGAATAACGGGCAAAAGGGATGCTTAAAGAGCCACCTACATATAGTTTATCTCTAAGATTGCCACTCATCGCAAAAAAGTACTCATCCATTGCTTTTTTGGTGGTAATATACTCCGATTGGTCTACGTTTCCATTGGCTGCAATTCCTACATATTCGTTTTCGTCGTCACTATTGGGGTTGGTAAGGTAAGTCCAATAGGCTAAACCTGCACCAAAAGGGGCGGCATCTCTAAGTACATTTCCAGCTATTCCACTAGATTCTTGAGCATATAAATCGGTTAAAGAACTTTGGGTATTGTAACCATTAATGGCAGATCGGCTGTTAAAATCAGCAATTCTATTCATGCCAATGGCATAGTTTACGGCTCGCCAGTTGCCTCTGCCTTTTTCGTTTTTACGACGGTTTAAGTTCGCAAATACGACTCCTACATTATTAAAATTAAAATTACTCTTTCCTTCACTTACTTCGTTGTTTAAATAGTTAGAAGTGCTAGAAGTAAAGCGCATGTTTGGTGTAAGTACTACTTCAGAATTGCGGTAAATACCCAAACCTGCGGGATTAATACCTATGGCCGAAAAATCGCCACCTAATGCACCAAATGCGCCACCAGCTCCCATACTACGGGCAGTACCACTAATATTTGTTTGTGAATAACGCAAGGCATCGTTTGGAGTTTGAGCAGTTAATTGAGTTGGAGTACCAAAAATATATAAGATACTCAACGTAAGCAGAAAAATGTTTTTTTTCATGTTTTACTATTTATTTTTAGGTTTTGTTTTTGAGAGAAATGATACGACGGTTCTGCTATGCTTTCCCGTACTTGTTAATGATTTGATTAATCGTTGAGGTATAAAAAAAGACCTCTTACCTAAAACAATGTTGTTTTAGGTGAGAAGTCTTTATAAGAACGTTATTGTATCAAACTAAGTAGGAAAATGATTCGTAAATGGCGGTAATTACGCTAATAAGTGTACCACCTTTAATCATTTAATTAGTCTCTTTTATTAGATCTTGAGCCACGAGAATTGCTGCTGCTTTTGCTTTTACTACGGCTGTTTCCGCTGCTGTAAGATTTTGAAGAGCGAGATTTACCACTATCATTGCTATAAGAACGAGACTTAGAACTTGGGCGTGAATAAGACTTTGATTTAGACTTACTTTTGCTTGAGTTGTAATTGCTACGGTCACGGTCGCTGTTAGGTTTAGTAATACTTTTGCCTAAACCTTTGTACCATTTAGTTGTGCCTTTTTTAGTAGTAGATTCCCCTCTGTTGCTGTTATTATAAGATTTACTTTCGTTTTTATCTCCTTTATAATAGTCGTAGCTATCTGTATTTTGAGAAGAGTCTCCTTTATAAGAATCAGAACGACCTGTATTAGTATTGCTACTACCAACGGTATTAGGTTTCCCTTCATATTTACCTTCATAAATACCATAATCGTTCTCTCCTTTGGTGTAGCCTGTATTCGTATTAGTAGGGCGTATGGTATTAACGTTAAAATCGTTGTTTTGCACGCCACCACGTCCTTGCTTACCGCTTTCGTTATCATTGCTATTCGTTACCCCATAATCTGGACGGTCGCCATATCCGCTACCGCCTGTATAGCCAGCTCTATCTGGTCGAGGTCCATAGCTAGTATTACTGTTATTGCTATTGTTAGATACCGTAGTAGCATTAGAACTGTTATTGCCGTAATCGTTATAAATGTAGGTGTTGCCTGCATTATATGGGTTGTAATATCCATTAGTGTATCCATAAGCACCATACGGATTATGCCCATAGGTGTACGGGTTATAAAACGAAGAATAGTGGTAATGGTTGTGTCGCCAAGGGCGGTAAAAATTACCCCATCCCCAGTTTATGCTAATAAATGGGCGAGGACGATAAAAGCTTGAAGCATAAATGTTGCTGCCCCAGAAAAACGGATCTGGATTGTACCAATAATTATCTACATAACAACCTCCATAATAGCCAAAGCCATTATAAGGACGGTGAAATCTTCTAATTCTTGAACTGTAGTAGTAGTCGTAATCGTCGTCTTCATAATATACGTATTCATCATCACCACCGTAGTAGTTATTGTTGGTTACGTAGGTATCTCCTTGTCCATCAGTATACTGATTAGAGTCAGAATAGTCAGGGGTATAATATAAATCATCCTGAGCGGAGGTTAGTAATGGAAGCAATACTGCCAACATCATTACTGATAAGTACTTCATAAATTTCATGGCAAAAAATTTTGTTTTACAACTGTTAGACTAAACTAGTTTTGGATGGTTTAAACAAGTTTAGTTTTTTTTTCGTTTTTTTTACTTGCCTAAAGTCCACCTACTATATTTGACGAAATATGAATAAAAGGTAACCCCTTATTAATTGGATTTCAGCTACTTAGTATAAGTGTAACGTTTAAACCATACTTTTAGTTACAGCAAATAATAACATTTTTTTGCCACAACACCAAAAAATTAACATTTAAGCATTTAGGAAGCAAGGGTATCTGTATATTTGCGACTTAATGAATGCTTAAAAAATTCTAAAAAATGCGAATATTCTATTTACTATTTTTTTTATTAGTTTCCTTTTTTAACACATTAGGCGCAACAACAACCGCAGACACTCATCCTGAATTAATTACTGGCCCTATGCAAGGTCATACAACCAGTAATAGTATTAAAGTGTGGTTATTGGTAAAAAATGCCCAAACATTAGCCCTAGAACTTTATCCCGAAAATAGCAATGAACTGATTGACCGACAAACGATTAAAATTATAACAAAAGAGGTTGTAGATGGTTATTTTCCTGCATCTGTAAGTTTCACAGAATTAAAGGCTAATACTCCTTATTATATTAACGTAATTTTAAACGAAAAAGCAGTTTCTCAAACAAAAATTAACACTTTAAAAGCTGATAATTTGGAAGACTTTAATTTTTTAATTGGCTCTTGCAATTTTATTCCAGACCAAACATGGACGCACTTTTATCGTCCAGGTGTAAATAGAAGTGTGTTTAAGCATTTGCAAAAAGCGCAAGGTGATTTTATGATTTGGCTAGGCGATAATTTTTATTATCGAACAGGCGATTTTGAATCATATGAAACTCAATTTAGGCGTTGTTTGAAAACGAGGACTTACCAGCCTTTGGTTAATTTTTTAGAAACGATTCCACAATATGCTGTTTGGGACGATCATGATTTTGGCCCGAACAATACTGGCGGCTCCTTACCATATAAAGATCGTTCCTTAAAACTATTTGAACAATTTTGGGTAAACCCTTCCTATGGAACAAGTGCTACAAAGGGCATTTTTACCCATTTCACCTATCAAGATGCCGAGTTTTTTTTTGTAGACAATCGCTATCACAAAAGCAAACTAGACGACCCTAATGGGCAAACACTAGGCGAAGCGCAAATGCAATGGCTAAAGGAAGCACTACAAAACTCTACTGCTACTTTTAAATTTGTTGTATCTGGCGTGCAAGTACTTAACCGATATGGCGATAATGAAGGTTTTCGGGAATTTCCTCGGGAACAAGAAAACCTGATGGAGTTTATACGCTTACAAAACATCAACGGACTTGTTTTTATTAGTGGCGACCGACATTTTAGCGAACTCTATCGTTACACAACTCCTGGCGAATACGATTTGCATGAGGTAACGAGTTCGCCAGTAAGCAGTCCTACTTTAAACTTACCCTTTAAAATTAGTTCTCGTCGAAACCCAATGGCAGTTCCTAAAACCAAATACTGGTATCCTAACTTTGGTAAAATTAATATTACTGGTGCCAAAGGCGACCGTTCGTGTACCATCCAAATTATTAATCGACTTGGGAAATTGGTTTGGGAACATCGTTTACACGAATCCGAACTTAGATAAGGTGAACTATTTACTTCGATTTTAAATCTCTAGTTTACATTAAATAAATTGTTTTTGGGGTTTAAGTCAAATACAAGTACATTTGTTGTTATTGTTCCTTGTTCATTCCATCATAACCATACAAATCCATTATGAAACACATTTGCTTTATTTTTGTACTTTTCTCGGTAGCTTGCGGAGGTAATAAAGAACTTACCCATAGTCCTCCAACCGTTACAACAACTAGTACTACCACCATAACCGAAACAATAACAAACCATCCTAAAAACATTATTTTTATGGTAGGCGATGGCATGGGCTTGAGTCAAATAACAGCCGCCATGTATATGAACGACAACAAAATTGCTTTTGAGCGTTGTAAACATGTTGGACTGCACAAAAGTCATGCACGAGGAAATTTGGTTACGGACTCGGCAGCAGGGGCAACCGCTTTTTCTTGTGGCGAAAAAACCTATAATGGGGCAATTGGGGTAAATATGGAAAAACAACCGATGAAAACCATTTTAGAATCGGCAGAGGATGCTGGTTTGGAAACGGGCATGGTAGCAACCTGTGGCATTACCCACGCAACCCCTGGCAGCTTTGTAGCACACCAAGAACAGCGTAAAATGTACGAGGAAATTGCTGCCGACATTGCCAATGCCGAAGTAGAAGTATTGATTGGCGGCGGACGGGATCATTTTACTAAACGGGTAGATGAACAAGACCTCCTACAAAAGATGAAGGATAAAGGCTATGAAGTGACAAACGAATTACAACAAGTTACTGCAAATAATGATAAAATTGCTGTAATTTTGGCCGATGAACATCCGCCTAAAAAAAGTGAAGGGCGAGATTACCTAAAAGATGCATCCAACCTAGCAATTGCCCGTTTATCGAAAAGCGAAAAAGGCTTTTTCTTGCTAGTAGAAGGTTCACAAATTGACTGGGGCGGACATGCTAATGAACACGATTATATTATTAGTGAGTTGCTCGATTTTAATGAAACGGTTCATGCCGTTTTAGATTTTGCCGAAACAAACCAGGAAACCTTGGTAGTAATTACTGCCGATCATGAAACAGGCGGCTTTGCCATTAATCCAGGTTCTAAAATGAATAAAAAAATTGTTCCCGGATTTACTACGGGTCAACATACCGCTTCCATGATTCCTGTTTTTGCTTTTGGTCCTGGTGCAGAAGCATTCATGGGCATTTACGAAAACACAGCTATTTATCATAAAATGATGGCTGCTTTGCAATTAGAAAAATAGGGTTCAATTCTATATTTGGGTAGAGAAAATTCATGAATTTTCTCTACGACATATTAAATTAGATGGAACACATACAAATCCTAGCAAATAAAAATCAATCATTTTTACAAGAAACTAAACGATGAAAAAAATACTGGTTCTAGGGGCAGGCAAATCTGCAACAACCCTCATTAGTTATTTATTAGAACACGCTCAACAGTTTGATTGGTACGTTACCGTAGGCGATTACAGCCTCGAAACGGCTACCCAAAAGGTGGGCAATCATGAACGTGGTAAAGCGGTATTTTTTGATGTAAAAGATGCCGAAATACGAGCAAAGTATGTTGCCGATTGTGATTTGGTGGTCTCTGTTTTACCCGCTAATTTCCATATTTTAGTGGCTAAGGATTGCCTCAAATATAAAAAACACATCATTACTCCGTCCTACATTTCGCCCGAACAAAAAGCATTGGATGCCGATTTTAAAGCTGCCAATTTATTGTTTATGGGAGAAATAGGCCTAGACCCTGGCATTGACCATATGAGCATTATGAAAATGATGAAGGAAATTAGGCAAGAAGGAGGACAAGTACAAGCCGTTCGTTCGTTTACAGGGGCATTAATTGCTCCCGAATCGGACACCAACCCGTGGCACTATAAGTTTACTTGGGCACCTATGAATGTGGTTTTAGCAGGTCAAGGCACGGCTCAATATCTCAAAAACGGGCATCCGCAATACGTACCTTACAACCGCCTTTTTGAACTCACCGAGACGTATCATGTAGACGACTGCGGTACTTTTGAAGCTTACGCCAACAGGGATTCGCTGCACTATTTAGATGCTTACCAAATTGAAGATGTACCAACTTTTATTCGGGGTACGCTGCGCTACAAAGGTTACTGCGAAGCATGGAATGCATTTGTACGCCTAGGATTAACAGATAACAATATCAAAATTTTAAACCTAGAACACCTCACCTACAATGATTTAATTGATGCCTTTTTGCCGAGTACCCAAAAAAATGATACAAGGAGTGTAAAGGAACGTTTAGCCGAATTTTTAGATGTAGGTATTGAATCTGATGTGATGGATAGATTATCGTGGTTGGGCTTGTTTGAACTAGGAGCAAAAGTAGGAAAAGGAGCCGCTACGCCCGCCAAAATTTTACACGATTTACTAGCCAAAAAATGGGAATTACAACCCGACGACAAGGACATGATTGTGATGTTGCATATTATTGATTACCTAGAAGATGGCGAAGAAAAACGCCACACCTCTAGCCTTATTTTAAAAGGCGAAAATGCAGAAGAAACCGCTATTTCTTCTACGGTAGGATTGCCAATGGCCATTATGGCTAAACTGCTGCTTAACAATGAAATTTCGCTTACAGGCGTACACATGCCCATTATGCCCGAAGTGTATGAACCTTGTTTAAAGGAATTGGAAAAATATGGGGTTACCTTTTTAGAGAAACAGGAGGTTTGTTAAATGGTTTAATTGCTAAATTGTTGGATTGCTGAATGGCTGAATTGTTTTTTTTGCTAACGCAAAAATGGCTGAATGGTTATATGGCTTGTAAGCAAGCAGTTACCAATAAACACTACCAAACGGCATTAGCTAGACCTTTCACTTAGCAAATATTTCCTGCTTTTTTTAAAATCGCCTCTAAAGTTTCTTTCTAGGTGATTGATCCATTTGGGCATATTAGGGTTTCGGTTGACTTCGATTACGGCCATGGCGTAGGCGGTTATTTGTTGGGGTAAATAGCCTTGCGAGGAGTAGCCCCATCCTCCCCAACCGTCGCCCGATTGCCATTGGGTGAAGTTAAACTTGGCGTTGCCAATAAATATGCCGAAGCCGTAAGCAATGGTTAGCAAATCGGTTAGCCATTCGTTTTCTATGCCTTTTATGCGAAATTCTTTTTGGCCAATTAATACGTAATGGCTAAGTTCGTGCGCCATTGTTGCTACTAATAAGGGAGGGTCTTTTAGCTGTCTAATTTCTATCCAGATGTGGTGTTTTTTTCCTCTTTTGGCATACATTCCTGCCGTGCCTTTTCCGCCTTCTTTTTTAGTTCGCATACCTTTACCTAATTCCATTTCTTCCTCGCTGTAAAAACCCAGCTTAATATCATCTGTGTTTATTTGGTAGCACTCCCCTACTCTTTTTAGTACAAAATAGGCATCATTAATGTGGTTGTTAAATTCCCAATCAAAATGGGTTTTGTCGGGTACAATGGTTGTTTGTTGCGCCACATTTACAATGTGTTCGTTTATCCAATCTAAGCTGGTTTCTACCCATTCTTTATCTGCCGTGGTAATGGGGCATTTTGGTTTTTTATTCCAGAACATAGTGGCTTAGTCTTTAAATGCTATTGTTAATTTTGTTAGCTCTCCTTCGTCAATAATTTCGTTCAAGTTTTTATCAATAAATAGTATGATAAAAAACTCCGAGAAAGGAACGCTTTTTATCGCTTGTCGTTTTTTGTCTATAAAAAATTGATTAATAGGAAACTCAAAGTGTGCATAACCATCTACTTCGTCTAGTAAGTAAAGCCGCTTATCATCTTCTGTTTTGTAAAATAAATAATGGTTGGCTCTATTGTTAAAATACAAACAATCGTAGCCTTGTTTTCTTCTAGCAGCCATGCCCGTACCAGGTTTAAAAAAGGGAATGTATTCAACAGCTAAATCCGTTTCTGCTTGGTATAAATATCGTTTATCTAAAAAGGCACTTAATTTAGCATTGTAGCTTTTATTATTGATGGTATCATACTTTTTATGAAAAAAGCGAATCGCAAATTCTCTTTTATTTACATACACTTTTTGGTGGTCTTCGGTAATTATGGTTTCTTTATCATCTTGCACAACGGTAATATGTTTGGGTATAGTAGGAGTTGTTGTTATGCTGCTTAAATCTACTGTTTCCAGAAAAATACAAACTGCAAGGACAATTAGACAAATTACTGGTATGTATTTGGTCATTGGAGAAATTGGAAGATATTAGAAAATTGTATTTATGGTACGCAAACTAAATAACTGTCCATTTTGACTTTATTTTTTTGCGCTATCCTGCGTTGACAAAACCCTTATTACGCTTAGGCGTAACGCAGATTTTGCCGCCTTGTCTAGTGCAAAAATATTTCCTCAAAATCGGACACTTATTTATTCTCCGTCCCTTAATCACTATAGATTTATGCAAATTTTAAGCCCTTTTTTTTTCGACACAAAGCCACAAATAAACACCACCTTTTTTGTTGGTTGGGTAGAGAAAATTCATGAATTTTCTCTACGAAAAAATGATTGCTGCTCTTCACTAGTAGATAGACCCTTATTTTTTTGCAGTATCTACTCTTACAATGTCACTAGACCAAAACGTTTTTAATTTTTCCTCGTGAAAAGTAGGACCAATAATAAAAACATAGCCATGACTGTTCATCTTATTTATGTTTGCTTCTATTTCATAAGTTGCACCTATCTCAAAAAAACCCTCCCCCCTAAATCCAGGACAACTTTCTATGATTACGATTTCTTCGTCTATTAAATTTAAAGGGTTAGATTGTATTACCTTAAACTTAAAATCATAATAGTTGTGATCAGAACCACAATCCATTTGGTCAGGTCCAGCAGCTAGTAATTGGGCTTTAAATTGAAACCTATTCGATTTTCCTCCATTTTTTTTATTATGCAAAATAAGCGGATAGTTAGCCAACGGAACAAACCATTGTAATTTATAATCTTCATAAGTCCTATTCCTAGCAGCTTCACTTCTAAAAAATTCCAGAGAAAAATAAATTTCGGATAATAGTGTATCTGCTTCCAGATCTACTTTTCTACAATAAATAACCGAGCCATACTCATCTACTTTTTTGGATGGCGAATAGTACATTTCCAATAAATGAGGCACCTCTTTAAAAGTAACAACTACTTTATAAAAAAAGCCATCTTTTTCATAACCTGTAATTTGGCTTTCGGGTCGATTAGATAAATCGTAATTGTCTGCATTAACAACTACTTGCTCTGTTCCTTCTAGTAATAAAGCATCTACTTCTGCTTTCATCCTTATATCGTTTTCGCTTTGTGCAAATGATAAAAGGGGGAATAATAGTAGGAAAGAAAAAATAAGCTTTTTCATAATAATTGGGTTATTTTATAATGCTTGGTTATACTCAACCACATTGGGTTTTGTGCATTTTTCATAAGTTATTATTTTGCCTACTTATTGGAAGTGTTTATTTTTTTTACTACAAGCCAGGAGGCTTGAAACACGTTTGGCTCAAGCGGGGACGCTTGACCCTGCGTTCCTTTTTTGTAAAAAAAAAGAACGCCCGGTCCAGCCTCCCGGCTGGAGCGTAATGGGCTTCAAGCGTCCCCGCTTGAGCCAAATTTAAACAACTATTTGCACAAAAATTGATGTGGTTGAGTATATCAACAATTAAGTGCCGCATTTATATACCTTCTACATAATGCAAAAGTACCTTCTACCAATTTAAATTACATTTCCATCTTCGCCTCATTGTACAAACCAATCATCAAATCTTCTACTTCGTGAACTAGGTTTACAAAACGAGGATCTCGTTTAATGGCACGGGTACGTTCTAGGGGTAAATCTATTTTTACGTGGTGTACTATTTTAGATGGTGGGGCTTTCATAATATAAATATCATCGCCTAGATAAACGGCTTCGGCAATATCGTGGGTAACAAAAATGATGGTGGGTTGGATGTCTTTATAAATAGTAGACAGCATATTTTGCATCCGTATTCTGGTGTTAATATCTAGTGCGCCAAACGGTTCGTCCATTAAAATAATTTCGGGGTTGGCTAGTAGACTGCGGGCAATGGCTACCCTTTGTAATTGCCCACCAGATAAACTGGGATATTGGGCGTATTTTTTTTCGTGTCCTTCTAAACCTACGAGCTTTATTAATTCCATTGCTCGTTCGTTTCTTTCTTTTTCGGAGATGCCTTTAAAACGCAGGGCAAGCGATACATTATCGAGTACAGTCATCCAAGGGAAGGAAGAATACTGTTGAAAAACCATGCTCACTCGATTGTCAGCTCCTACGGGTTTACCCTTTACTTTTACAATGCCCTCTGTAGGTTGCTGCAAGCCTGCTACATATCGCAAAATGGTCGATTTCCCACAGCCCGATAATCCTAAAATGCATACAAATTGCCCCTGGTCGGGTTTGTCTTCAATCAGTAGGTCAAAATCGTTGAGGACATAGTTTTTCCCTCCATCGTAGCTTTGCTTGATGTTGCGTAATTCTACTACGTTGCTTTGATTGGTGTTGTCGCTAAATTTTACCATTTGATTTTTTTTAGATCGCTGTGCTGTCAGTTTTCAGATCATTCGCTTACGCTCATTGTCAGAACGCTGCGCTGTCAGTTGATATGCTGGCGATTGTTGTGCTGGCGATTGTTCCCACGAAGTACCACGGAGTTTTACACTAAGTGGCACGGAGTTTTTTTTATGCTGACTTTTTTTTAGTAGTCCGTATCCTTCTACTTTCCACAAAAGTACCTTCTACTAAAACCAAAACGCTTAGGCGTTTTTCGGTAGGTGCTTTTCCAGTCCGTTCCAAAAATCTATTTCTAGGTCGATGGCTTTGTTGGCACCTCTGGTGATGAGTTGTTTGTTTAAATCGTTGCTTGCCCAAGGGCGCAAAATGTCAATCATTTCGGAGTAGTGGGTTTCGTCTAGGCTGATGTGGGCAGTCCAGAAGTAAATATCGTCGGCTGATAGGAAGTCGTATTTTTTTAGTCCGTCTCTTATTACTAGGTATTCGTCGGAAGTAAAAAATTCGGTACCAGGTCCTAGTGCGCCCAAACTTTCTAGGAAGTGTTTGTTGAGGCAGATGTTCATTAGTTCGTCTACACAAATTTGGGTAGAAGGTAATGCATCGGCTTCGTCTAAATCGAAAATGGTGAGGTCGAGGGCGAAAGCAAATTGGTTAAACAATACTCGGTGCGATTTTGCTAATTTCCCTTCGCCATGTTCTTCCCATAGGTTTTCGATAATGGGCATACGGGTTACATCATCGACAATATTGGCTGCTGCCGCTGCTAAAAATCGGGGAAAATAATTACAGTAGATGCTGTATTGTTCGGTAAAATACTGTAGCTGTTTTTTGGTTAAACTCCCCTCGCCCATCCGTTTTAAAAAGGGATGGGTAATTATTTCCTGTATGCCTGGTTGTAGGCTGTTTTCTAGTTCTTTGAAAAAGTCCATAGTTATTTTTTTTAGTGGTCAGTGGTCAGACCGTGCGCTGCGCTTACTGTCAGAACGCTGCGCTGTCAGTTTTTTATGCTGACGATTTTTTAGCAGTCAGTTGATATGCTGATGTTTTTTAGCAATCAGTAGTCAGAACGTGCGCTGCGCTTACTGTTAGAACGCTGCGCTGTCAGTTTTTTATGCTGACGATTTTTTAGCAGTCAGTTGATATGCTGATGTTTTTTAGCAATCAGTAGTCAGAACGTGCGCTGCGCTTACTGTCAGAACGCTGCGCTGTCAGTTGATATGCTGATGTTTTTTTTATGAGTATTTTTTATTCATGGCGGAGAAAATGCGTAAATTTTCTCTACGAGATTAAATGACTATGCGGCTGCTATTATTTTATTTTTTTGGAGCAACTTATATCCTTTATAGCTCACTAAAAGGAAAGCATAAAAATGAATGATGCCTACGGTATCGCCAAATAAATAGCTTAACACGGGTTCGTCGCTAATAACTGGCATAAACTCGTTAAGGAGTAAAACAAAGTAAATAGCGATTAGTAGCCATATGGTTACTTGAAAAGCGTAGTTAAAAATTTCTTTGGTAACGCTTTTATCATCGGCTTTTGCGTATTTGTTTTTTGTTTGGTATTTGTAGGGGAAAAAGGTGCGGTCGAGGTAATTGAATATTTTATCTTGGGTAAAACCAATAATAATGATGATAACTAATAAGGCAAATACTTTGTCTACTCGTCCTTGTCGTTGCCCTACTCGCCATAGCAGTGCGCCTATGCCTCCCTCGCTGCCTAAACTTTCGGCAATAATAATGTAGGTCCACGAAATGGCGGTTAATACTCTAATATCATCAGAAAGGCGAGAAATTACGGACGGGATGTAAACGGATTTGATGGTTTGCCAATCGGTTGCGCCTAGGGTGTAAACGGTTTTGAGGTATACTTCTTTTACTTCGTCTATACGCTGCACCACTACGGGCAGTAGATAAATTAAAATACCAAATGCTAGGAAATGGACTTTCATGCCCGTGCCTAAACCAAACCAAATAATAAATAATCCTGTAACGGCTGTTAAGGGTACAAACCTAAATGCATCAACAGGTCGCTGTAAGGTGCCTCTGAAAAATGGATACAAACCTACAATAAAACCTAGGGGCAATGCTAGTACAATGGCTTCGGTATATCCTAGCAGGTTTAAACCCATAGAACGACATACGTTTTTGATGAGTTCGTTGTCTTGGTACAATTCTCCGTATGCTAGTAATACTTCTAACGGCTTGGGTAAAATTCCTGGATGTACCATTGGGTTTTCGCCAAGGGTAAGGAGGTACCAAACCAGTAGCAAAAATAATATTCCCGCAATTTGAAGGATGGTTTGCTGCCGCATGGAAAGCGCACCTCTTAATTTAAATAAGGACATTTTTTGTTTTTTAGTAGTCAGTGGTCAGACCGTTTGCTGGCGCTCACTGTCAGCAGTCAGTTTCCTGCTGGCAATTGTTCCCACAGAGGCGCACGGAGTTTGGCACTAAGTGGCACAGAGTTTTTTGGGCTTCGCTTGCTGGTTCCTTTTGCTAGTGGGATTGGGGCTTTAGGTTAAAGACATACTATTTTTTGAAAAAATAGTATGTCTTTGTTTCTTTTGTATCTTGGGTGATTTTTATATGCTGGCGTAAATGTTTGAATTTGGATGGATTGGATTTATGGATTTTTTGTATGTTATGCTGATGTAATTGTCTGAATTTGGATTTTTTCGATGCTAACGTCAGTTGATGAAATTTAACACTTCGCAATCAAATTTTAATTTCTTAGCTGTAGAGAAAGTTCATGAATTTTCTCTACCTCTCCGAACAAAAAATAACAATTACATTCCCTCCTCTCCCAAAAAAAAGAAAGAATCAGCAGGTAAAATCAACAATTAAATACCAACAATTAAGAATCAAAATTCACATCGTCAGCATATCAAAAATTCTAAATTCTAAATCCTCGATCCTAAATTTTAAA
>JAHDBT010000498.1 GCA_020630215.1 Bacteroidota bacterium | reverse complement strand
GAATTGAATTCCTGATTAGGCTGTTTGCCTAAGTTATTTTCCCAGCGAGCAATATTCTTAAAACCAATTTCCATTATTGCCTTTTTTTCTTTATTGCTGGTGCTTGTATAATCGAATGCTATCCAACCTTCGTATTGAAAATCAACTTGATCTTTGAAGAAGCAAATTACCTTTTTCCGTTCTTCTTTAGTTAGGGTAAAATACTCATCAAACAGGCCTTCTCCTTCTGGGTCTAATAAATTGCCAATATTTTGTATTTCGTTGGGATGCAACATTCTTTGTTCTATATCTTGGAATCGTCCTTCCTTTTCTCCAAATTTAATCAATCCATAATTTAATACAAATTCGTTATAGCTTGGGGGAAAGTGAATTCCCAATCTCTTTTCCGCTTTTTTCAAATCTTCCTTATGTACACTTTTATCAAAGCTAATGGTATAATAATCATGTTCCATTTCAATTTCGTCTTTAAGGTATTGTTTTTTAAGTGCTAACTCAAAATTGCTTAACCTATCAAGTGCCATTTTCCAGCTTTCTGCTTCCTCCTTTTGCGTATATTTTTCAATTAGGATAGTATAGTTTTTTGATTCATAAGTACTGATAAACACTCCTTGTTCATTATAAAAGGATACGCCTTCTACAGCACCATTAAAAATCGCCTTACAATCTACCGATATTTTCCCCTCATATACCTTCTCTGCATATCCCTTATCTCCTATTGCTAATGGCGTAAGTATTTTTGAATAGTTTTTATGATAACTTCTATATCGTACCCTTGTTAAATTGGTGTCTTCCTTGTATTCAATAGCTCGTCCTATTGAACCATCTGGGTAATAAGATTTAAACCAAATTATATTTCCTTGTTCATCAAATAATCCTTGGTCTGTTAGCCTTCCTCCTGCTTCCCAAATAGTGTAGGCTCCTTGGGGTTTCCCATTTTCCAATAAGGTTCCTTTGTGCCAAGCATCAAATTTCCATTTAGCATCTTGATCTATATTTTTTGGTTTTTCCATGTTTTTTTTCTAATTTTTCAGAAGTAATATGTTCTAGTTCATCCCCTGTTTTAAGCAATTCAACATAATGCGACTGGGACAAAAGGTGTGACAGTGTCGCACCTTTTGGATAGGTAAAACATCCCTGTAAAAGTAATTAAAAATACCTAACGCACAAAGCATTCTTTTGTTACCATATCAAGTAAATTAAAATTTAGGAACTAGAAAGAAAAGTTGCCGAAAGCACCTACACTCCCTATAAAACATAGCTTTGATTACCGCCTAAAATAATTCCTTTAAACTTTTATGACAAAAAATATTATTTTCCGAATATTCCTTTTAAATTTAAGGTGTAATTAATCTTAAATTAGTTTTTTATGTACCAACAATTGAACTATCTAGCAATTATCTGTATGCTTATCACTTTATTTTGTGCCACCTCCTGCCAACAAAATAAAAAGCAAACTCCTCCTCCCCCCAAAACGGTAGTAAAAGAGGAAGTTGCTCCTAAAGACACCATTGTAATTGAGGAACTGCCGCCTGTTGATGAAAATATTACCGAGGAAGTAGTACATAAAATTGATACGAATAAAATTGTTGGTTTTAT
The DNA here is from genome assembly GCA_020630215.1 of Bacteroidota bacterium. Classification (GTDB taxonomy): domain Bacteria; phylum Bacteroidota; class Bacteroidia; order Chitinophagales; family UBA2359; genus JAHDBT01. Next base: position 3,663 of record JAHDBT010000498.1, on the reverse strand, counting down.
ACAAACACACATAGACCAAGTAAAAGCAGATAGTACGGTTGCCGTACAAGGGATTAAGTTGTTTTCGGTAAATTTATTGCCTGCCTTTTATAAAGCCCGAGAATATCATCCCGCATGGCTTGATGAGCAGTTGATGAACGATGCCTTTAGAACTATTGAGGGAGCTGCTAAAGATGGACTCAATCCAGACGATTATCACCTTCAAGAACTCCTTAAACTAAGGGAAAACTTTAGAAGTATTGAAGATATAGACTATGACAAAGCCGCCGATTACGACATCCTAATTACCGATGGCTTGCTGATGTACGCCTTCCATTTATTATACGGAAAAGTAGACCCCGAAGGCTTGGATGCCAACTGGAATTTTGGCACCAAAAAAGTACCCGAAAATGCATTGCAAATGTTGATGGATGCCGTAAAGAATAAAACCATTTTAGAAAGCCCCGATTTATTTAGACCACAACGCCCCCGTTATTATGGCATGATGAAAGCCCTAGCAGAATTGCGTAAACTAGATGCAGCAGGAGGTTTTCCAATTGTTAGTGAAGGCGAAACTTTGCATCCTAAAGATAAGGATGTGCGAGTGATAGAGTTGAGTAATAGATTGGTAAAATCGGGCCATTTAGTAGACTCTTTGGGTGTAAAAGATTCGGTATTTAGCCCTGCTTTAACCGAAGCCGTAAAAGTTTTTCAGGAGGAATATGGTTTAGTGGTAGATGGCATTGTAGGTAAGGGCACACTAGGCGCATTGAACAAAGGTATAAAGCATAAAATTGATAAAATACGGGTTAATTTAGAACGTGCTCGTTGGGTAATGCACAACCTGGGGAGCGACTTTGTGTTGGTAAATATTCCTTCGTTTAGTTTGTATGTTTTAAAAGACAATCATGTGGTGCATTCTACTAAGGTAATGGTAGGAAAAACCTATCACAAAACCCCCGTTTTTAAAGATATAATTGAGTATGCCGACGTAAATCCTACTTGGACGGCTACTAGAAATATTACCGTTAACGAAATACTACCACAATTAAAACGCAAGGGTGCAGGCTACTTAACCAAAAATAATATGACCTTGTTAAAAGGAGGTGCAAGAGTAAATCCGTGGGGTATAGACTTCAACCAATACACCAAACGCACCTTCCCTTATGTAGTACGACAAGAGCCTGGCCCTAAAAATGCTTTGGGCGAAATTAAATTTATATTCCCCAATAAACACTCTGTTTATTTGCACGATACGCCCTCTCGACATTTGTTTGTAAAAGAAAGCAGGGCCTTTAGCCACGGCTGTATACGAGTGCAAGACCCACTACAGTTAGGCGAAGTATTGCTGGGCGATTCGCTCTACTCCAAAGCCAAATTGCAAAGCATTGTAGATAGTCGTAAAAATACACGGATTAAAATGACGGACAAAATGGAAGTCCTTATTTTATATTGGACCGCCGCCGTAGACGAGGAAGGAAATATGTTTTTTCACGAGGATATTTATAAAAGAGATGGTCGTATACTTGCAAGCTTGGAGGAGAAATTTATGTACGATCCGACGATGCTGAAAAAGTATTATGAGTAGCGGGTTGAGGGTTGAATCTTGATTTTTGGCATTTGATTTTTCACCTGCTGTCTTTAGGAGCTTTAATTTTTTTAAACATTGTAGTTTCGTAATTGGTCAAAAAAAAACTACTCCACTAAAGCCTGCAATTTATCAATCATAGGAGCCGAACCCCATGCATTGTACCCGTTATGACTGTGTACTATTTTACCTTTTTTGTTCACAACATAAGTCTGCGGAATTTCAAAAACGCCTAGCAATTTAATGTTGGTTTGTATTTGCAAGTAAGTAAACGGATAGGGGTATTTTTTGGTGTAATTTTTAACCACACTAGGCTCTTCTTCCGAAATCATCACAAATTCCCAACCCTCTTTTTCTAGCACTTCACGGGCTTTATCGAGCTGCGGTTTTTCTTTGCGGCAGGGCGGACACCAGGTTGCCCAAAAGTTAACCAACATGGGTTTGCCTTTGTAATCGGCTAGGTTAACTTTGTTGCCGTCCATATCTACCAATTTTAATTTATCGAGGTTAACCTTTTGGCGGTTACAACTGCTCGATGACATTAAACCTCCTAGTAAAAGGACGAGTATAAAAGTGAAAAATCCTGTTTTTAATTTCATTTTTTATCTACTCTAATTTTGATGCGGTTTTGGAAATATGGCTAAAGTAAAAGGTTCTGCTATACCAAACGGTCGGCAAGGCTACTTTATTTATTCGATGGTGTATTTTTCTAAATGTTGGTATTAGTTTAAGTGTGGTTTCGTTGCTCCCTCTCCTACTTCGCTAAAGGATTCGGAAACGCATCCGCATCCTCTTCATTTGGTCGAACTTCCAAACATTGAAAATCTTTTTCTACTAGCACCAACAATTCTTCCGTAGAATTATTTCCTAGCAAAATTTTAGTATGATGCCCTACTAAATCTGTACTCACCCATTTCTCAGCTAATTGATGGGGCATAAAAACGCTAATGGTTCCATAGGTGAATACGGCGGTTAATTGTTCGCCAAAATTACTTTTTAGCAATTGGTAGGTTAACTTTGTTGCGCCAAAATTAACCTGTTGTTTTACTATTCCTACTGTGGCAAACTGCTTAATTTCGCCCTGCGTTAACCGCAAACGCACACTGTTGCCTTTCATCCTGATTTTCATTGTTGATTTTTAATTTTTGATTCTTGAAATTTGTTCATTGATTATTATTTGATAATTGCGTTTTGAAAATTGATTATTGTTTAGATGACAATCCGTTCTTCCCCACAATAAATGTTATAGCGTTGGTTGCGAACAAAGCCCAGCACGGTCATGCCTGCACTTTGGGCCAATTCTATGGCTAAACTTGAAGGTGCGCCTACTGCTGCTAAGATGGGAATGCCTGCTACCAAGGATTTTTGGATGAGTTCAAAACTAGCACGGCCGCTTACTAGGATGAGGTAATTGCCTAGCGGAAATAAACCTTTTTGTAGGGTTGCGCCTATTAGTTTATCAACAGCGTTGTGTCGGCCTACATCTTCTCGCATTAGTAATAATTTGCCATTGGTGTTAAACAAGGCTGCGGCATGTAATCCGCCCGTATGTTCAAAAACGGCTTGGGTTTGGCGTAATGTTTTGGGCAATTGGTGGATTAATTCGGCAGCAAAAACAGGCCTGTTTGGTGCTAGACTTGGCAGGTCGGTCATCATAGCTGCTTTAATGGATGCTTTGCCACATACGCCACAACTAGAAGAGGTATAAAAATGTCGTTCTAGTCGTTCAAAATTAATAGCAACATTGGGGGCAAGATGTACGATTACAATATTATTGGTTTCGTTTTTTTGGCAAGCTTTTTCGCAGTAATAAATATTTGTTACCTCCTCCTTATTGGCGATGATGCTTTCGGTAAATAAAAAACCAATAGCTAAATCGAAATCGTTGCCAGGAGTACGCATAGTAATGGCAATGCTTTTTTGTGCTTGCTCTTCCGTTGTGCCATTTCCATATCGCAACCTAATTTCCAAAGGCTCCTCTACTGCTAAAACATCGGCTTGGTTTTGTGGCCTTTGCCCATTCATTTTTACGATTGGCAGTTGATGTATCGCCCTAGTATTGGTGGTCGTGGTATTTCCGTTTTGGTTTTTCATAA
>JAHDBT010000024.1:24665-30638 GCA_020630215.1 Bacteroidota bacterium | reverse complement strand
ACTAATTGAGTGTCAATAAGTATTTTTTATAAAATTCAACAGACTATTGTTAGTATAATGTAGAAAGATTACTCGTTACGCTCATTTTGTAAGTATTGGATTAGCAGACACTAAAAAATTACCTAGCAAATAGCGAAATCGAAGCCGTTTTTCTACCAAAAGCGAAGCGTACGCTCTACCTTCTACTACTATTTAGCGAATGCTGAAGAGTAACTAATCATTAATAAAAAACACTTTGGTACGCCAGCATTTTTCTTCTCCAATAATAAAACGAAGGAGGTAAATACCTGTACTTAAATCGGTGTTTTGAAAGTTAAACTGATTGGCTCCTTGTGCTAGGTCAAAGTAGTGGATTTTTTGACCTGCCACATTGTAAATTTCTACTAATACGGGTTCTTCTTCGGGATTAACATTGTAAATATTTACTTCATTATAAGCAGGGTTTGGATAAACAGCTAATCCGTAAAAATTATCAACGGTTGTGCCTACTTCTACTTCGCCTACGCTTTGGCAATGTTCGTTATTGGTAACCGTAACCGTATATAAGCCTGGGGCAAGGTTATCGGCGGTGCTGTTATTTTGTCCGTCGCTCCATAAGTAGGTAAAGGTGCTGGTGGCATCAGCTGGATAAACGGTTGCTCGTCCGTTTTCTTGAAATAATAAACTAGCTTGGGTATTAAAACTCAAAGCATTGGCTTCGGGAATAACCACATAATTGTTGAGTTGCAGCGTATCGGTAAATCCAAAAACATCTACTACAATAAGCGTAACATCGTAGCTGCCAGGATTGTTGTAAATAACTTGCGGATCGGGTTTGGTGCTTTCTAAGGGATCGCCGCCAGGAAAAAACCAATGCCAAGTTTGGGCGGTATTGCTACTTTGTCCGTTAAATTGAATGGGTGTATTGGCACAAATCGTATTGCTGCTTAAATTAACATTGGCTACTACCTCACTTACATCGCTCACCATTTCAAAATAAAATTCGCCATAGCAACCATTAGCATCTACTACGGTTACGCTGTACAAGCCCATCCCTATATTGGATAAGGTTGGATTGTTGGGGGCGGTAATACTCCATTGGTAACTGTAAGGAGCTGCACCATTTTGCAGCTCTACAGTAATAGAACCGTTTTGTGCAGTTGGAGTAGTGGTATTATTAACGGTGCTTAGTGCGTTTAGTTCGGCAGCTACGGAAATATAGGCGGTTTCGGTTTGTGTTTGCGTATCGGTTCCGTTGCTAACCGTTAGGCTTACAGTATAGGTGCCCGATTCGTTGTAAACAACATTGGGAGTAGCGTTGGTTGAAGTAGCAGGAGTACCACCTTCAAAAGTCCATTCGTAGGAGGTAGCAGCACCCGAATAAGCGATAAACTGCGTAGCTTGTCCAGCGCATATATCTGTAAAGTTGGCAGAAAAATTGGCGTTGAAACTTTCTTCGGATTCAATACAAAATTCGCTGCTTTCGGAAACCTCAAATTCGCTGCCATTGGCTACTATTTCATCGCCAACCATTACATTGTAATTGCCGTTTCCAAAAGCACAACATATACCATCTCCATATTCATCGTAAATGGTAAAAGTATAACAGCCAGCAGGAAGGCATATATCAAATAGTAAATCGCTATTTCCATCTAAATCACCATTCTCATACAGCACATCTCCTTGCGCATTACTAATGTCAAAAGAGGTCTCTTCGCCATAATCATCTGTTTGTATATTTACTTGTAGGCTGCTCCCTGTTATAAAATCGAAGGTATATTCAAGGGTATTATTACTAGGGTTTTCATCTGGCACACCATTAGGATTGTTAAGGCTTACCGTAATGGTATGTTGCCCTGGAGTAGGCAAAAATCCAGGTAGGGTTACGGAGGTACTTTGTAGTATGGTTAAATACCCTTCCCAATTAATAGCAGGAAGTACAGTGCCATCAAATTGAATATGTAGCTCTAAGCTAGTAAGAGGTTCGTTACCGGTATTTCTAATTAAAACTTCGGGAATTATTGTTCCTGCTTCACATATAATAGCTGGTGGGTAAGTTACTTGAAGCACGCTCGCATCGTTGTCAAAATCTACCGCCGAACAGTATCGTCCGTCTACTACAAGGGTATTGCTATCGTCGGGGTCGAGCCAATCTTTTAGGCGGCTACTTGCGCTAGTTCCATTGTTCCAGGAGGCGGCTACTTTTCCATAGGTATCGTAATCAATATTGGTACAAGAAGCAACTCCGCCATAAAGCTGTCCAATGATGCGTTTATTTTCATCATATAAAGGCGAGCCAGAAGAACCTGATTCGGTTGTGCCATCTTCCCATTCGCTTACATCCCAATAGGAGCCATTATTGACTGCCGCATCATAATCAAAAGATATTTTTTTGATGTCGCCAGCAGGATGATGAATACCTGTTGTATTTTGAGCAGGCGTATTTTCTGCCGAAAATCCCGATAAAAATACTAGGTAATCAGGTGGTGGCGGTATACTCAATTCTACTAGTGAAAAATCTGAATCTGAATTAAAAGCACGTACAAAACAGCCTGAAACAGTTTGATTTAAAGGGCCATCGGCATTATCGCAGGAGGGACTTTGGTAGTTAAACATAAACAACCATTGTTCTACACTCGAAATAGAACCCATGCAGTGATTAGCGGTTAAAAAATAAGGCGTACAATCTTGGCGTGCATTGGTAATCATAGCACCTGAACAAGAGCGAAATCCGCCTTCCAAAATCATTGCCGAAGAATTAATTTGGTCTACCCAATCCGATCCTTCGGGGCAGTTTACATTGTTGTTGCACGAACCCGAATCTCCATAACCTTTTTCCAAAGAAAAGAAGCCTCTATAACCATGCACCACTGTTTCAATACTTAGCACACCTTGTTCAGCAACTGCTAGGGGTTCGTAGTATTCGAGGATGGTAACATCGCCCATAATTAAACCCGTAGAAAACTTATTGTAGGGTTTGTTGTTGGCATCATTAAATGCACCTAGCAAATAAGAACCATCTTGGTTATAGAGGTGTAAGGTAGCACCATTGGGCATATAAAACTGGTTGTAGAGGAGGTTAATGCTTTTGGCTTTTTTAGCGTAAATTTTTAACCGCCAAACACGGTCGCCATTAGGAAGTGTTTCCCATAAGCCGCTGTTGTTGAGGTGTAGGTTAACAGGTAGTTCCTGCCCAAATCGGTAGGCCGAGTTTTTGTCGTCTAGCAGTTCATCTTCTAGTAGTAATGCATCCATATCTATGGCTGGCATACTTGCTTCGGGGAGCGCTGTGGTAGGTGTTAACCATTCGCCTGCTGCACCAAAGCTATAGGGCTGGCCACCTGCGCTTACCTGCGCTTGTGCAGGAAGGCATAATAGTAAGGAGCAACTAAATAATAAAACGAGTAGTAGGAAAAAATTTACTAGTGAATGTTTGGTGCTTAACGATTGGTGATTCATAATACGATAATTTTTGTATAAATATTTGACGCTTTATTAAACAACAAATTTAGTAAATAATTACCGATAAGGATGGTCAATTTTTGACAAGAGTGGAGATTGTGCGATAATTTACTTTTATTTTCCATTATTATTTATAACCAACCCATCGCCCTATAGCCTTTGTAAGCTTTGGTAATGGTAGCTGTTAAATCATTTTGGGCCTGCCAATTTAAATCCTTACTCAGGGCATTACTCGAACAAACAAAGTGATTGGTAAGCTGCAAATACTGTTTTTTATCTAGCTGATTTCGGATGCCTAAAAGGGATGTAAAGGCGGTTGCAACATGTACACTTGCATATAGGAGAGGGCTTGGTAAAGGAATCATTAATACTTTTCGGTTCATTACCTTTCCTAGGGTGTTAAACAGTTCGATATTAGAAATGCGACTAGGATGAGCAACAAAATATTTTTTGTGTTGAACACTCGTATCCTCGTCCAACATCATTTTTAGGATAGCCTGGTTGAGGTCGTCAATATCAATAAAAGTGAGGTATTGTGGTTTGCCGTTTACGCTAATACCTAGTCTACTTTTGGCCATTTTAAATAAAGTCAGCGAATTGGTGTCGCCAACTCCTAGCACAATGGCAGGGCGAAAGGAGCTAATAGGGAAGGTGTTAATAGTGTCTAAAAAATGTTCGGCAGCGAGTTTGGCTTTACCGTAAGGCTCAATAGGGCTTGGGGTTTGTGTTTCGGTTAAAACACCTGTTTTTCCTGATGGCCCTGCTGCGGCTAAGGAGGAGGCAAACAAAAAACGTTGTAATGGCTGTGGCCAGTTTTGTCTTTGTAAGCAAGCAACCAAATGTTTTACTGCCGTACAATTATAGTGCATATACTTAGCATCCGTTTTAGCAAAAACAACACCCGCTAAATGAATCACTATATCGAAAGGGGGCAATTGTAGTTCTGGGTTTTCAAAAATAGACAAATCGCCTTTGATGAATTGTACATTAGGAGGCAGTAAGTTTTTTTTACTTTCGGTACGGAGCAGGGCAGTTACCTCGTGTCCTTGTTGTAGGAGTAAACGAGTAAGGTGTTGGCCAATGAAGCCTGTTGCGCCTGTTAGGAATATTTTTTTTGGGGGAGGGGGCATAGCTGCCGATGTTTTTTAATAAAAAAAGCACGAAGCAAGTCGCTTCGTGCCTTGTTAAGAAGTGCATAATGAGTCGAGTGAAATCAATGTGAATTGATGTTATGGTATTTTGAATAAGGTAAAATTACAAAAAAAATATTAATCATACTCTATAAACGATAAATATCACTCGGATTGTTACACAAAACAGCACTTCTTCCTTGCACTACAATAGGTGCTTTTATAAGGTTGGGATTGCGAATTAAAATATTGAGCCATCCTTCTTCGTCAAAATCACGGCCACGTATATTGGCTTGGTAATAAGGGTCGGCACGATTTAATAAATCTTTAGGGCGCAGTTCGAGCCTGCTTAATAAACGATGCCACATAGTAGGCGTAATAGGCGTTTTATGATACTCTACTTCCTTTACATTTTTACTAACCGTGCGTGCCAAAGCCAATACCTTTTTGCCTCTACTTGATTTAGGGTTGTAGTAAACCATGATTTCGTTTTCATGTGTAGTCATAAGCAGTAATTTTAAAAAGATGAAAATGTATTAAATTTGATCGTTATGTGTTTTGGTGCAACAAATCTGTTTTTAGATTAAATTATTATACAATTAAAAATGAAATGAGTGTTGTGGTTGCAGGTAAACGACGCTGCAAAATGAGGGATGCGTAATCGTTGTATTTTGGAATAGCAGACCTGTTTATACAACCTACAAAAGTACTTGTCGTTTTTTAACGATGAAGCGAAGCAGAACCGTCCAAATACCTACTACTTTTTACCTTCTACAAAAAAAATGTAAATGGATTAGAGGAACAGGTTGAATATCAATACTTTTGTTGAGGTGGTATTAGAATAGGAGTGTTTAGATTAAAGTTAAAGAAAAAAAAGGACTAAAAAAAGGAAAAGTCATTATTTTTTTGAAAAAGTAATTAATCCTTGCAGCAAGAAAGACCGCTATTTTGAAGGAAAACGGGGTAAAACACGAAGAATTTAAAGAAAATAAACCCGCTAAATATAGTAGCTGTTTGTTGTTAGGTAGTATTTATGTACATTTGCTTCCATGAAAACGACTAAACAAAAATTGTTCTTGTTTTTTAAAGGCATGGCAATGGGCGCAGCCGACGTAGTTCCAGGGGTTTCTGGTGGTACAATTGCGTTTATTACGGGCATTTACGAAGAACTGCTCGCCTCTATTAGTTCGGTAAAACCAAAAGTTTTACTTACCTTAAAAAACGAAGGTTTTGCCGCTGCATGGAATCAAATTAATGCGACCTTTTTGTTAATTCTCTTTGCGGGCATTTTTGTAAGTGTGGCTTCCTTGGCGCAAATAATTAGTTATTTACTCGAAGCGTATCCTGAAAAATTATGGGCCTTTTTCTTCGGACTCATCATTGCATCGAGTATTTTTATAGG
>JAHDBT010000024.1:15807-24565 GCA_020630215.1 Bacteroidota bacterium | reverse complement strand
TCGGGAGCAATTGCGATATGTGCCATGATTTTACCAGGCATATCGGGCAGTTTTATTTTACTCCTACTAGGAAGTTACGCCTATGTGCTAGGAGCCTTAAAAGATTTTAACCTGCCAGTGATAATTGTATTTATGCTAGGCTGTTTAATTGGACTACTAAGTTTTTCTAATGTCCTTTCGTGGACTTTCCGCAATTACAGAAACACCACCCTAGCATTGTTAACGGGTTTTATGATAGGTTCCCTAAATAAAGTATGGCCTTGGAAACAAACCCTAGAAACGCGTATTGATAGCCACGGTGTAGAAGTACCTTTTCTACAAAAAAGCATCTTACCAACTACTTATGCCGACCTAGGAATGGAACCCTATCTTTTACTAAGCATCCTATTGATGTTAGCTGGTTTTGGCGTAGTATTTTTATTAGAACGCCTAGCAGGCGACGATGTGCAAACACAGGAAGTATCTTCGTAGAATGTACTTTGTAGCAGGTAAAGTGTATCTTTGAAACCACAAACACCAAAATAATAAAACACCGCAGCAAAAAAAAACTAAAAAAGCAAACAAACAAATTAAAAAGCCCCCACAAAACTACTGACTGCTGACAGCGAACGCAGTAAGCGATCTGACTACTGACCACTAAAAAAAATAAAAACGATGGCAAAAATTGACTTACTAAGTATTTCAACAAATGCTCCTAAAGGAGCAGACAAAAAAGACATTAAAAAAGAAACCCAAAAACTAGCAGAACGCCTAGGGGAATTACAAAACACGATGTTTGCAGAAGGTAAGCACAGTTTGTTAGTCGTGCTACAAGGCATGGATGCTAGTGGCAAGGGTGGTGCTGTACGCAAAGGATTTGGGGAAGTAAATCCGAATGGAATTCGGGTAAAAGCGTTTAAAGCACCTAGCAAAAAAGAGTTAGCGCACGATTACCTATGGCGAGTACACCAAAACACGCCAGCCAAAGGCATGATTCAAATTTTCGACCGTTCGCATTACGAGGAAGTGTTGATTACCCGTGTGGAAGGTTGGGTAGATGATGAAACCGCACACAAACGTTTTCGTCACCTCAACGATTTTGAGCGTTTATTAACTGATTGTGGCACACACATCCTAAAGTTTTACCTACACGTTTCGGAAGCAGAACAACGAGAACGTTTTTACGAACGCTTAACCGACCCTCGCAAAAACTGGAAATACAGCATAGACGATTTAAACAAAGCCAAAAAATGGCCTGCTTATCGCAAAGCCTACGAAGATGTAATTGAACATTGCGGTCCCGAGATTCCGTGGCACATTGTACCTACCGATAACAACTGGTGGAAAGAATACTACATCGCCAAAACCGTAGTAGAAAAACTCGAAAGCCTTAATATGCAATATCCTAAAGGGGAAGTAGATGTAAATCATCCCGAAGCACAGCAGTTAATTGCGGCCGTAGGAAAGGATTAATTACCAGTGTTTTTGTAGAAGGTAAAGTGGAAGGATTTTTTCCTTCCTATAAAACTTCACCCATACATACAAAAACAATGTAGCATTCAGCAATAAAGTAATTTAACCATAAACAATTCAACCAGTAAAAATGCTTAACGGCACTCCCCAAAATAGCAACAACGAGGGCATTATTGTACATTTACAAGCCGTAGATGTATTTCAGAAAAAAGCCTTGGTACTAGCAGATGTGAATATGACGATTCGCAAGGGGGAGTTTGTGTACCTAGTGGGTAAAACAGGAAGTGGTAAAACCAGTTTATTAAAAACCCTTTATGGCGATTTATCTTTTACCAAAGGAAAAGGTACGGTAGTAGGATTCGATTTAAGTCAGTTAAATTGGCAATCGGTGCCGTATTTGCGGAGGCAGTTGGGTATTGTGTTTCAGGACTTTCAGTTGCTAATGGATAGAACCGTGGAGGACAATCTGCGTTTTGCCCTAGAAGCAACCGAATGGACAGACGAAGCAGAAATGCAACGACGTATTACCAATGTACTCATTGTAGCAGGCCTTAGCCACAAACGACATGCAATGCCCTACGAATTATCGGGTGGCGAAAAACAGCGGGTAGGCATTGCCCGTGCCTTGCTCAACGACCCCGTACTTATCCTCGCCGACGAACCTACTGGCAATCTCGACCCCCAAACTTCGGAAGATATTATTGGCTTGCTCTATCAAATTAGCCAAGAAACAAGTACCAGTGTTTTAATCGGTACACACGACATCTACGCCATCCAAAAATATCCTGGGCGAATGCTGACTTGTAAAGATGGTAAAATTGTAGAAGGGGGGAGTTTGGTTTCGTAGAATGCTCATCTAAAGAAAATCGGTTGCACAAAATCGTATTTGCCTTTAATGGTTTAAAAAAATATCTAGCAAGAAAGCATCAACAACAACAACAATAATCAAAATCCCTCAGATGTCTTCCAAAAATATCCTCCTCCAAATAGCTCCCGAAATAAAAGTCAAATGTCCCAAAATCCAGTTAGGATGTATGCATTGTAAGGTAAGCGTACAAACACAACATCCTGCGCTGTGGGCAGCAATAACACAAACCGTTGAAGATATTAGCGGCCGCCTACAATCGGGCGACGAACGGCAACTGCCCAATATTGTAGCTGCAAGAACCGCTTACAAGCAACTTGGCAAAGATCCTAGCCGCTACCGCCTATCTGCCGAAGCCCTATTGCGACGAATTGTAAAAGGAAAAGGCATTTACCAAATCAATAATGTAGTAGACACCCTCAACCTAATATCTATTAAAACAGGTTACTCTATAGGTGGCTATGATGCCGATAAAATAGCAGGCAAGATCACCTTTCGTATTGGGCAAGCAGAACCCTACGCTGCCATAGGACGAGGCGATTTAAACATCGAGTTTTTACCCACCTTTAGTGATACCCAAAGTGCATTTGGCACACCTACAAGCGACTCGGTACGCACAATGGTTAGTGCTAATACCCAGCACTTTTTAATGGTGATTATTGACTTTGAAGGCAACAGACCTTTACTAGAAGAGACCCTAGCACAATCGGTAACAGCATATACAAAATATGCTAGAGGTGCAGATTTTAATACTTGGGTAATTACTTGATTTTTTGTATCTTGTTATTAGAAAAAGCTTTTCGTTTTATTGAATTTAACCAGCCAACCTAAAGAAACCTATCATGAAAAAAGACTTTGACTTTAAATGGATAACAGTAATTTTATTGCTGATAGTTAGCCTAACTGTTAGCCTCCAAAATACACAAGCGCAATGCGATACAAGCGACCCTGTACAAGAACTCCCTTGGATAGGAGAGGTAATGTGTGAGGTATGCGTAGATGAAGTGATTATGGCTGATTATAATGGGCAAACAGTATTTATTGCAGAAGCAGGGAATTATTGTGCCGACTTTCCTACCAATGTATATAATTGTGATGGAGAAGTGATATGCTTTTTTGGTGGTTTTATTGGAAGTACAGGAGAAGATTGTCCAGAATTATATGAAACGATGACCAATCAACAAAATCTGGGTTTGGAGGGTTGCTGTGAAGCGTATGCTCCTATAGTTACACTGCCCTATAATACGATATGTACTTCTGGTTTTGCTCCGCCTATTATGAGTACAGGTGGGATAGAGCTAATTAATTTGCCTGCCAATACTGCTGATGGTTTTGGATGGTTTGTAATTGATGAGGAGGAAAACATAGTTATTCCGATTGATGAACATACTGAGCTAGAATTTTGGGGGTTTTCAGGAAGCTATTGTATAATGGGCATTAACTATGATACGAATGATCCCTACGATGCTAATGCAACAACACTAACCGAGTTGCTAAATGGTGGCGGCTGTTTTGCGGTAGCTGCCTGTATGCCTAGCAATACCTTATTAGCGGGAGGCAGTATTCCCTACTTAGAAATTACCACCGAACCCGAATGTAACAATGATGGGTCGTTTGATGTAGGTTTTACCGTAACAGGCAGTTCTGGCACCGCCGAAATATTTGGAATGACGGTTGCCAATGGCGAAGAGTTTTTTATTAACTATACAACTCCCGATATTGAATTATGGCCACCTATAGATACCCAATTTGGTTGTGCCAATGATTTTATTGAAATTGTTGAAGGCCCTACTTGTCCTGTAATTGCCGCATGTGTGGATAGCTCTTTAATTGTACTAAACCCTATTTGCCCAGGTGTATTTGAACCTGTTTGTGGTTGCAATGGACAAACCTACAATAATGAATGTTTTGCGGTTAGTGATGGACTGACTTCTTGGTCGCAAGGAGAATGCAGCACAAGCACGGTTACCATTTGCCAAGGCGATTTTGTGCAACTTGGCGAAAACTTTATCCCCAATACCCTTTATAATTGGACTCCAAGCGATTCCCTTACTTGTAGTAACTGCCCCGACCCCTACGCCAATCCTTCTGAAACAACCACTTATATTTTAGCCACTTCTTTTACTTCGCCCATACCAGAATATTACTATGCTGTTTACGAGGTAATTGTAGAAGATTGTGACACCATTGATGCGGTTATTCCTCTTGAATTGCTAGGAGTAACATGGTATCCAAATCCTGTGCAGGATAGATTGCTAGTTGATTTAGGGGATGCACAAGTAAGCCAATTAAAGCTGTACAATATATATGGACAAGTGGTGATAGTACAGCAAGCAACAAACCCTAAAATGGAAATTGATTTAACCCATTTAACGAAAGGCATCTACTTTTTAGAATTTTTTAGTAAAGCAGGAAATAGTAGAATAGAAGAAGTGCTGAAGATGTAGTGCAATGGCTACCATTTGGATGCTTCACAAGTAGAAAGCTTCACCAATTAAAATAGGATATAGACCAAACTTTGTAGTTATAGGTAGTGCTTGACCGAAAAAGGCTAAGCCATTAACAGTTAGAGTGTTAGATTCTGTTTTAGATAAAATTTTTATTTTTATAAGTGATATGTACTTTTCTAAGCACCTGATTTTAAATATGCAAATACATATTTATTTCTATTACCTACTAAAATAGTGGCAAAAATCATTTTCTTATTATACCCGCTGTACAACGAAAAAATAAACGGATTATCGTTAATACAGTAGTTCGGAGTACCTGTACTTGACATCTCCAGATGGCAAGCGAATAAGACTATAATATTGCGGAAGGCTTGCTGCTCGGCAGTTCAGTAGTAGCATCAACGTTCTGGCCTTCGCTTTCTAACTAGAGTTAGAAAGTACAGTCACTCAAAACCTCATTTTGCCGCACAATTAGTTTTCGGTCAGGCACTAGGTATTCCTTCTTGTAGAAAATGGTATAAAAAAGCCGCTGAAATAATTTAATTTCAGCGGCTTTTAAGTTGATATACTTACTGTTCCGAAGTTTGTTTTTGCTCATTCACTTATCTAATAAGGGTAACATTTCCTTTAATAAATTCTACTTCCTTAGTGTCTTCTTCTTCATTCGGATTGTCTTTAAAACGGATATAAGCGTAATATACATACACGCCTATTTCCATTGGAATGTCTTTAAATGTACCATCCCATCCTTCTGCTAAATCAACACTGGTTTTGTTGTAAACTTCTTGTCCCCAACGATTGTAAATATGTACTTCTATCTCTTCTATATTGTTGCCTCTTACACGGAATAAATCGTTAAACCCATCGCCATTTGGAGAGAAGGCATTAGGTACAACAACGGTATTTTCAAAAGTAACCCCAATAGATACGGAGGCACTTGCTGCACAACCATACTCATCTACTACAGTTACGGTATAAGTTGTACTGCCATTTGGGGTGGCTATAGGATTCGCACAATCGGTACAACTTAATCCTTCGGCTGGCGACCAAGTATAGCTAAGTGCGCCACCTAAACCAGAAGTACCAACAGCATTTAAAGCAATAGTGCTACCACTCGCAATAATTACATTTGCAGGACTTGCCGTTACCGTAGCATTAGAAATACTTACGGTAGTACTGCCTGTAAATAAACAACCATCGGCATCTAAGTAGCTGTAGCTAATATCGTGTACGCCTGGGCCTAAACTAGCAGGGTCTAAATTGGTAGCAGGTAAGCCATCTATCATAAAGGACCCGCCAGCAGGATTTGCGGTTAATGGAATGCTTCCATCACCCAAACAATAGCTCGCATTTAAGTTAAGGATGTCGGCAGGTTGTGGAGGGCAATTGGTGGTTAATACCGTACATTGCCAATCAACGGTTTCGCTTATTCCACATACTACTGCCCCTACTGCTGTTACGCTGATGCTAATGGTTTCCCCTTCGGCACCTGTTTGTATAATACTCAATTCGTCGGCAGCAACGGTTTGGGTGTTTCCATTAATGGTTACCTCATACGATTCTGCACCAGGTACAGCCGTCCATAAAAACTCAACACTTGTATCGGTTACGTCGCCACAAGTAACAACAGGTGGAGGAATAAAACCCTCAACGGTTACGGTTGTTGTAATAATACAATTATTGGCATCGGTTACAGTTGTAATATAATCGCCAGGAGCTAAACCCGTTACGTTAGCAGTTGTTTGCGCTAGTGGGTCGTTCCATAAATAGGTATAAGGAGCTGTACCACCTGTAGCAGTTACACTAGCCGTGCCATCGGTTGAGGCACAAGCGGCTGCGGTTGCAGTTCCACTTGCTTCTGGGCCGTTTTCATTGGCTACGGTTACGGTTACTTCGCTAGTACAAGTATTGGCATCCGTTACAGTAATGGTGTATTCGCCAGCAGGTAAATTACTTGCCGAAGCACCTGTTACGGTTGCATCGTGACTCCATGTGTAGCTAACTGGTTCAGTCCCATCTGTAATTGCTACACTAGCCGTACCATTCGATTCGCCACAGCTTGCTGCGCTTATTGCATCTTCGGTAATGTTAATACCTGGAAATCCAGTTAGGGTCATATTTACTGTTGCTGTACAACCTGCTTCATCTGTTACGGTTACGGTATAATCGCCAGCAGGTAAGTCGGTTGCTTCTGCACTTGTTATCGCTGCATCATGACTCCATACATAAGTGTAAGTACCTGTGCCATCTGCGGCTAGTGCACTTAAACTACCATTATCGCTTCCACAACTAGCAGGCGTGTTTGTTGCTTCTGTTAGCGTTGGTAAAGTGGTGTCGTTAATAGTAATGTCTACTAGCGATTCACAAGCATTGCCATCGGTTACGGTTACGGTATAATCGCCAGCAGGTAAGTCGGTTGCTTCTGCACTTGTTATTCCTGCATCATGACTCCACACATAAGTTAAAGTACCTGTGCCGCCCGTTGTAGCTACCGTTGCACTACCATTGCTTTGTCCACAAGTTGCATCAGTAGTTGCATCAATTGCCAATACCGGTCCATCCTGATTTGCAATAGTGATAGCTACTTCATCGGTGCAACCATTGGTATCGGTTACGGTTACGGTATAGTTACTAGCAGATAAGTCGGTGATGCTTTCACTATCAATACTATCATCATGACTCCAAAGGTAGGAGTAAGGTGCTGCACCGCCAGTAACACTTACACTCGCTGCTCCATCCGATTGACCACAGCTTGTTGGGGTGTTGCCATCTTCTACCACCTCGGGAGCAGTAGAACCTTCTATAATGACTTCCAATTCATCTGAACAGCCACTTTCATCTAAAACAATTACATTGTAAGTACCAGCAGGTAAACCACTAGTTGTAGGACTGTTTAAATCGTCTTCGTGTGCCCAATCATAGGTTAATTCGCCAGTACCGCCTGTTGTGCTTACCGTTGCAGAACCTATTAGTTCTCCACATGCAGCAGGAGTAGTTGTTTCTAGTATTAATACTGGAGAATCACTAGGGGCTATAGTAAAGCTTTGTACCGACTCACAACCATTTGCGTCAGTTACCGTTACGCTGTAATCATCAGGAGCTAAACTGCCAACACTTGTTCCTTCAATACTAGCATCGTGACTCCAAGTGTAGGTGAGTGTACCTGTACCATCTGTTGCCGATACAGTAGCGGTACCATTGTCATCACCACAAGTAGCATCGTTTGTTTCGTCTATAGTTAGTACAGGTCCATCCTGATTGCCTACGCTAATGCTTACTTCATCAGAACAGCCATTGGCATCTGTTACGGTTACAAGGTAAGCATCGGCAGCTAAATTGGTTGCACTATTACTATTTAATGTAGCGTCATGACTCCAAGTGTAAGTATAGGGTTCTGTTCCTCCTGTTACGCTTACGCTTGTACTTCCATCAGGTTCACCACAACTAGCAGCAAGGTTGGTGTCTTCTGCAATTATTGGGGTATCTGAGGCATCAATAGTGATGGTTAATTCGCTGCTACATCCAAATTCATCGCTAACGGTTACAGTGTAATCATCGCCTGGTACATCCGTAATGCTAGGAGCATCTAAGGAGCTATCATGACTCCAAGTATAAGTCAAGATACCTGTGCCTCCAGTTACGCTTACAGTAGCTGCACCAATGTCTTGCCCACAAGCGGCAGGGCTTGTTGTATCTAAAGTTAAAATAGGCGTTGCGCCATCATTGATAGTAAAGCTTTGTGCCGATTCGCAACCGTTTTCATCCGTCACCGTTACGGTATAATCATTGGCTGCTAAGTTGGTAGCGGAAGTGCCTGTTAATGCCGCATCATGACTCCAAGTGTAGGTGAGTGTGCCTGCACCACCTGTTGCCGAAACATCAGCGGTACCATCCCCATTTCCACAGTTGGCATCTACTATATTACCTAGGGTTAAAACAGGTCCATCCTGATTGCCTACGCTAATGCTTACTTCATCAGAACAGCCATTGG
>JAHDBT010000024.1:8837-15707 GCA_020630215.1 Bacteroidota bacterium | reverse complement strand
ACAGGTCCATCCTGATTGCCTACGCTAATGCTTACTTCATCAGAACAGCCATTGGCATCTGTTACGGTTACAAGGTAAGCATCGGCAGCTAAATTGGTTGCACTATTACTATTTAATGTAGCGTCATGACTCCAAGTGTAAGTATAGGGTTCTGTTCCTCCTGTTACGCTTACGCTTGTACTTCCATCAGGTTCACCACAACTAGCAGCAAGGTTGGTGTCTTCTGCAATTATTGGGGTATCTGAGGCATCAATAGTGATGGTTAATTCGCTGCTACATCCAAATTCATCGCTAACGGTTACAGTGTAATCATCGCCTGGTACATCCGTAATGCTAGGAGCATCTAAGGAGCTATCATGACTCCAAGTATAAGTCAAGATACCTGTGCCTCCAGTTACGCTTACAGTAGCTGCACCAATGGCTTGTCCACAGGCGGCAGGAGTTGTATTGTCTAAAGTTAATACAGGTGTTGCGCCATCATTAATGGTGAAGCTCTGTACCGATTCACAACCGTTTTCATCGGTTACGGTTACGGTATAATTGCCAGCAGCTAAGTTGGTAACAGCCGTGCTTGTTAAGGCAGGGTCGTGACTCCAGGTATAAGTTAAAGTGCCTGTTCCGCCTACAGTAGAAACGGAAGCTGTACCGTCGCCATTTCCACAGTTGGCATCTACTACATTATCTACTGTTAAAGTTGGGCCGTCTTGATTGTCTACGCTAATACTTACTTCATCGGTACAGCCATTTCCGTCTGTTACTGTTACGATGTAGGCATTAGCGGCTAAACCAGTTGCACTATCGCCAGTAATTGCAGCATCATGGCTCCATGCATAAGTATAAGGAGCAATGCCGCCTGTTGTTGAAACACTAGCACTACCGTCAGGTTCGCCACAACTAGCAGACATATTGCTTGCTTCTACTACATCAGGTAATTCAGAACCATCAACTGGAATCTCAAGAAGACTACTACAGTTAGCGGCATCGGTTGCGGTAACGGAGTAGTTGCCTATTGGTAAATTGTTGGCGGTATTTGCGTTTAAGCCAGCATCGTGGCTCCAAGTATAAGTAATTGCCCCTGTTCCGCCTGCTACACTAATATTAATGCTACCCACATCGGCACCACAAGCGGCAGGAGTTGTTCCATCTAAAGTAATTACAGGGCTATCTGCACTATTAATGATAACGGTTTGTTCGGCAGTACAACCATTTTCATCCGTTACAACTAAGGTATAATTGCCGCCTGGAAGGTTTGTTGCATTTCCATCTGTTAAACCAGCATCGTGATTCCAGGAATAAGTCAATGTGCCTACACCGCCTGTAACACTTGCTGCAATACTACCATCATCTTGTCCACAGGCAGCATCCACAGTATCATCTATAGAAATGCTAGGACCATCGGCAGTTGTAATTGTTAGTTCGGTAGTAGCGGTACAAGCATTTTCATCGGTAACGGTTACATTGTAAGTGCCTACTGCTAAATCAGCCGCTGCATCAGCATTTAATGTTGCATCTTGGCTCCATTGATAGGTATAGGTGCCATTGCCGCCAGTTGTGCTTACGCTTGCCGTACCATTTGATTCGCCACAAGTAGCGTCGCCTACATTGCCTACGGTAATGCTTGGTCCGTCTAAGGAACCCACATTTAAGGTAATTACATCCGAGCAACCATTTTCATCTGCTACGGTTATAATATAATCGCCAGTTTCTAAACCAACTGCGGAGTTAGAAGATAAACTAGCATCGTGGCTCCAAGTATAGGTTAAAGAACCCGTGCCGCCACTAGCTGTTACAGATGCACTACCATTTAATTGACCGCAACTAGCAGGTTCGATAAGATCTTCTGCTACAGTTGGGGCATCGTCTTCTGTAATAGGAATGGTTGTTTCGGCAGTACAACCATTGCTATCGGTTACTACAACGGTATAATTGCCAGGACCTAAATCGGTAGCAGTAGCAGCAGTTTGGCCGTTGCCCCAATCATAAGTGTAGCCGCCAGACCCATCGCTTGCCGTTACACTAGCAGAGCCGTTGTTTTGTCCACAGCTAGAAGGGGTAGTGTCGTCTAGTAAAACAGATGGTCCATCAATAGGGTTAATGGTTATGGTTGCTACGGCTTCGCATGCATTGTCGTCTTCTACTGTTACGAAATAATCGCCAGCAGCTAAATCACTAATTGCATCGCCAGTTGCGCCATTACTCCAGCTATAAACCAAAGTACCTGCGCCACCTGTTACGGAGATAGATGCACTACCATTGGCTTGACCACAAGTTTCATCTATTGGTTCATTTGTAGTAATGCTTGGTCCACCCTCGTTGGCAATTGCAACAGGAACAATTGCTTCACAGTCATTGGCATCTGTAATCGTTACAAAGTAACTGCCAGCTTCTAGGTCGGAAGAAGTTGCACCAGTTGTGCCATCTGTCCATAAATAGGAGAGTGGTGCTGTGCCACCTGTACCTGTTACGGTTGCCGAACCATTGGCTTGTCCACAACTTGCATCTGCTGTTTCTACTGTTCCATCTGGACCTGGTTGGTCTGTAATTTCTATTGTTTCGGTAGCGGTACAGCCGTCTTCGTCGGTAACGGTAACATTATAAGTGTTAGGGAGTAGTGCGTTAGTAATACCACTGTTTAAGGTTGGGTCGTGCGCCCAAGAATAAGTGAGTTCACCATTGCCATCTATTGCGGTTAAATCAATGCTGCCATTATCTAAACCACAAGAAGCAGGTAAGGTTTCGTTTATTTGTATTGTTGGTCCAGGGAGGTCGGCTACGCTTAAACTTTGAGTAGCGGTACAATCGTTTTCATCTGTTACAGTTACGGTATAATCGCCTGTGGGTAAGTTAAGTGCTGAGTTAGAATTTAAGGAGGCATCGTGCGACCATTCGTAGGTGAGTGTGCCAGTACCGTCGGCTGCTAATACAGACGCTGTACCATTACTTTGGCTACAGGTTGCATCTTCAACCGCATCGACTTCTAGAGTAGGAGCTGCGGTATTTTCGATTTCTGCTGTTTGTGTAGCCGTACATCCGCTTTCGTCGGTTACGGTTACATCGTAAGTTCCTGCAGGAACATCGTTGGCACTTTCTGTAGTTAAAGTAGCGTCATGACTCCATTCATAGGTTAAGATGCCATCGCCGCCTGTAGTTGCAAGGGTAACATTACCATTTGATTGACTACAAGATTCGTTGATGAGTTCGGTTACTTGTAGGGTAGGTGGTTCTGTTTGTTCAATAGAGAAGGTTTCTGTTGCGGAACAGCCTAGTAAGTCGGTTACTGTTACGGTGTAATCTCCTCCATCTAATTCGGTGGCTTGGTTATCGGTAATGTTGGAATCGTGCGACCATTCGTAGCTAAACTCATCACTGCCGTCGCCGCCAACACCACTTACTACAAGGTAGCCATCAATTTCGCCACAAGCGGCATTTTGAGAGTCGAGTAGTTCAATAGTAGGTAATTCGGAGTTGGTGAGGGTAAAGCTTATTTCTCCTGTGCAATTATTTTCATCTGTAACAATTACGGTATAATCTCCTTCGGGAAGCCCAGTTACGTCACTAGCCGTTGAGCCAATATCAGGTGTCCAAGAAAGTTCTAGTGCACCTACACCGCCAGAGGCTTCGAGAGTAGCCGTACCATTTTCTTCGCCACAAGTAGGATCGAGTGCTTCGGTTAAATCAATAATGGGGCTATCGGCACTTTCGATAGCTTGGGTTACTTGTGCACTACATCCGCTTTCGTCGGTAATAGTAACGGTATATTCTCCTGCTGGGATATTGGTAGCTTCATCGCTGTTTAAGGAGGAGTCGTGGCTCCATTCGTAGGTTAAGCTGCCTTCGCCTGTACCAATTACGCTAATGCTACCATTGTCTTGCCCACAAGTAGGTTCTACTGTACTATCTATGTCGATGCTTGGTGCATCTAGGTTTTCTATTGTTGCAGTTGTTACTGCGGTACATCCATTATCGTCGGTTACTACAATGGTGTATTCGGCTCCTACTAAATCATTTAAGGAGGATTCATTTATGGTTCCGTCGTGGCTCCATTCGTAGGTGAACGTACCCGTGCCGCCAGAAGCTTCTACCGTAACCGTACCATTAGGTTCGCCACATACGGCATCTTGGGTATCGGTAACTTCTACCATTGGTGGGGCTGCATCTGTTAGTGGTATTTCTAAAGTAGCTGTACAGCCGTTTTCGTCGGTTGCGGTTACGGTGTAAGTGCCTTCTGGTAATTCTGCTGCTTGGTTATCTGTAATGCTGGAATCATGTGACCATTCGTAAGTATATTCCCCTGTTCCACCTGATGCTAAAATTACGGCGAAACCAATATCCTCTCCACAAACAGGCTCTTGCGAGTCGAGTAATTGTACGGTTGGTAAGGGAGAATCTGCAATATCTACGGATAATACTGCTTCGCAATCGTTTTCGTCTGCTACTGTTATAGTATAACTACCTGTAGGAAGCTGTGTAGCATCACCTGTTGTTAAGTTAGCATCATGGCTCCAAGTAACGCTTAGGTCGCCAGTACCACCAGTAATATCAATGCTAATATCTCCATTGGCTTCTTCGCAGGTTGCGTCGTTGCTATCTAATAAATCTAATACTGGTCCATCCGAATCGCTAATAGAAAAAGTATGTTCTGTTGAACAGTTATTATCATCGGTTACCGTTACGGTATAATTGCCAGAAGCTAAAGGTCCAGGATCAGCGGAACTAATATTCGAATCATGGCTCCAAGCATAAGATAAAGGAGGTTCGCCACCAGCGGCATCAATTGTTGCGCTGCCATCTTCTTGTCCACAAGATGCACCAACAGGGGTTGATTCTACTAGGATTGGTGCTGGTTCTATTACGGTAGCGGATGATTCTGTACTACATCCATTGGCATCGGTTACGGTTAAGTTATAAGTGCCAGCAGCAACCGTTCCAAAGTGGGTATCAATGGGGTCTAATCCACTATCCCATATATAATTGAACGGCTCGGTACCATTGCTTACGCTAGAAATTAAGCTGCCACTTATTTCTCCACTACATTGTATATCTTGGGTGGTGATACTTAATTCAATTTCGCCTGGTTCGTCGATGGTTGTTTCGGTAATAGCGGTACATCCATTGGCATCTGTTATGGTTACGGAGTAATCGCCAGCAGGTACATCGGTATGGTCGTCTTGGTCGGCTAAACCGTTGGTCCAGTTAAAAGAGTAAGGAGCTGTTCCATCAGTAATAGATAAATCTAACTCGCCGTTGCTATCACCAAAACAGCTTACTGCTGTAGGTTCGATGCTTGCTTGCATTTCTACGGGTTCGGTAATCGTTGCATCGGCAGTTGTGGTACAGCCATTGGTATCGGTTACGGTTACTTGATAAGAGCCTGCTAGTACCGTTCCGTCATGGTCTTCCTGAGCAGGTAAGGCGTTGTCCCATTCAAAGGAATAGTCGCCTGCGCCGCCACTAACTTCTAAATCTAAAGAGCCATTTGCTTCTCCAAAGCAACCTGCATCAGCAGGAGTAATCGTAGCGATAATTTCATCGGGAGTAGTGATCATTGTTTCGGCGGTTGTGGTACAAGCATTATCGTCGGTGATGGTTACCGTGTAAGGACCGCTTGGGAGTCCGCTTACGCTATCACCTGTGGAGCCATCGCTCCAGCTATAAGTATAAGTAGGGGTGCCTCCAGTAGCTGTTGCTACGACTGTACCATCTGCTGCGCCACTACAAGTTTCGTCTGTTGGTTCAATGGTTGCCGTCATTGCTTCGGGTTCGATTATGGTTTCTTCAGCGGTTGCTGTACATCCATTTGCATCGGTTACGGTTACCTGGTAAGTGCCAGCTAAAACAGTTCCAAAGTGTGTTTCTTCGGCAGGTAAACCGCCACTCCATTCGTAGGTGTAAGGCTCGGTGCCATTGTTTATGGCAGATATTAAACTGCCTGTTGCTTCGCCAGCACATTGTGCATCTTGGGTGGTAAGACTTGCTTGCATTACAGCAGGAGGAACAAGTGTTATTTCGGCGGTTGCGGTACAAGTGTTGGCATCGGTTACCGTTACGGTATAAGCAATATCTGGCTCTAAATTAGTTACTGTTGCCGTTTCTTCTCCATTGGACCATTCGTAGGTAAAAGGATCGCCTCCATCGGCACTTGTAACCGTTGCTTCTCCATCTGCGCCAGCGCAGGACGGGTCGGCAGTATCTGAAATCATGGCGGTAATAGGGGAAGGAGGGGCGAGTGTTATTTCTGCTGTAGCAGAACATCCGCCAGCATCGGTTACGGTTACGGTATAGGGTGTGTCGGCGGCTAAGGCCATAGCAGTTGCAGTTGTTTCGCTGTTCGACCATTCGTAGGTGAAAGGGGCTGTACCGTTAGCACTAGCAGTTGCTTGTCCATCATCATCAGAGCAGGATGGGTCTACTGGGGTATCAACGGTGGCCATAATATCGGCTCCTGGGTTTAGGGTTACAGTTGCTGTTGCGGTACAGTCGTTTACATCCGTTACGGTAACGGTATAAGCAATGCTTGCTTCTAGTGTGGTAGCTGTTTGGTCTGTTTCTCCATTGGACCATTCGTAGGTAAATGGCTCCGTTCCGTCGCCACTATTGGCAGTTGCTTGTCCATTAGGGCTACCACAAACTGGGTCAACAGGGTCATCAATGGTTGCGTTAATAGGTGGGCCAGGATCTAGGGTGATGGTTGCTGTTGCGGAGCACATACTCACATCGGTTACGGTTACGATATAGGGGATACTTGCTTCGAGCATAGTAGCCGTTTGGTCTGTTTCACCATTGGACCATTCATAGGTAAATGGGGCAGTTCCGTCGCCACTACTTGCTGTTGCTTGTCCATTCATTGCGCCACAGGTTGGTTCAACAGGG